>JALYUA010000236.1 GCA_030854005.1 Acidobacteriota bacterium | reverse complement strand
CTTCTGCACTTGCGCGACCGTCGCGCCGCCGAGCCATTTCAGCGCGGGCGCTTCGGTCGCGGAATCGAGAACGAAAAAAGTCGGGAGATCTTCGACGGGGAACTGTCGCGTGAAGGCGGCGTTGCCCGCCCTTTCCGTGTCGATCGAAAGCCAGACGAACTGTCCGGCGCGCCGCTCGAGGGTGTTGTCCGTGAATACGAACGCCCTCATGGAGCGGCACGTGTGTCACCAGGGCGCCCAGGCTTCCACGAAGATCGGAACGTGCCTCGACTTCGCCGCCGCGAGAGCCCGGCCATAGTCGTCTTCGATGAACGGAAGGCCGGCGGCTTCGCGGGGGTGGGACGGCGCGGGAACGGCGAGCAGCGACCCCGAGAGCAGAAGCGCCGCGGGCAATGATCGTGGAAACCTCATGGAGAAATCGTAACAGGTCGCCCCTCCGGCGCGCGCGTCGGAACGGGACTTGCAGCCTTCCAGCCGCCATGGCGGAGCTCCAGCCGAAGACGGCTCCGGTCGCGCCGGACAAACGCGGGTCCGAGTACCTGGCGAACGAGCGCACGTTCCTCGCCTGGATCCGGACGAGCGTCGCGATGATGAGCCTTGGGTTCGTCGTCGATCGATTCGGGTTGTTCCTGCGCGAATTGGGCTCGCGAACCGGTGCGGCTCACGTCCGTCTGTCGCCGGCCGTCAGCTCTTTTCTCGTGGGGGATCTCCTGATGGGATTCGGCGGCGCCCTCGCGCTTCTCTCCGCCTGGCGCTACCACGTCGTCGACCGGTCGATCGACCGTGGAGAGGCGAAGGCTGATCGCGGCCTCGTGGCGCTTGTGTCCGTCCTGGTGGCTTTCCTGGCCGGCGCGATGATCCTGATCGCCCGCCCCTGAGGCGCCGAGGGAACTTTTCCCCGGCGAGCGCGTACCCGGGAACAGGACAACGGCCGCCGGCTCTCCGGCGGCCAATCCAGGGAGGTCTTCGTGCGCACTGCTCCTCTGCCCGTTCTCTTCGCGGTCCTGCTCGCGGGCGCGGCCGTTCCGCTTCATGCCGAGGCCACGCGCGTGCTTCGGTTCGAGGGGCCTGTCGGGGCATTCGCGGTCGAGAACCTCGCGGGGCGGATGTCGATCCGGGCCGGCACCGGAGACCGCGCCGTCGTCGTCGCCACGGTCCACGCGGAAACGGAGGCTCTGGCCGCCACTGTCCGCCTGGAGCCGGTGAAAGGAGACGGGCCGGGACAAACGATCCGCGTTCGATATCCCGACGGGGAGAGCACGATCCGGTACCGCGGTTCGCACGGCTCCGACGACTCTTTTCTGGTCGGCCTCTTCACGGACCACTTCCAGGGAAAATTCTCCTACGACGGCCGGTCGATGCAGGTGAGCAGCACCCGGGGGAAGCTCCTCTATGCAGACGTCGAAGTCGAAGTCCCGGCTCGCGACCTCGAGGCCGCGTTCCGCAGCCGCGTCGGCGCCGTCTCCGCGACCGGCCTCTCGGGCCGCCTTTCCTTCGACGTGGCCTCCGCGGACCTGCGGCTCGATCATCTCCAGGGCGACATCCGCCTCAGCGGATCCTCGGGCGACGTGCTCGCCGATGACATCCGCGGAAACTGGAAGTCGGATTTCTCGAGCGGGGACGTCGTGCTCGAGCGCTTTTCGGGCGAACGCGCCGACTTCCACAGCAGCTCCGGCGACGTCCGGATCGGCTCCATCGACGCGGCGACGCTGTCCCTCGATACGAGCTCCGGGGACCTCAGGATCACCGATGCGGAGATCGGCGACGTATCGCTGCACACCGGATCCGGAGACATCCGGATCGAATCCCGGGGACGCCGTCTCGCCCGCCTGCATGCGAGGACCGGGAGCGGAGACGTGCAAGTCCGCCTGCCGCGAGAGGCGTCGTTCGACGCGCACGCCACGTTGAGCTCCGGCGACATGCACGTCGGCTTCACCGATGGGACGGCCACGGTGCGCAGCGGCGACATGATCGCGTATCGCCGCGGCGACGGAGCCGCGAAGATCGACGTGCAGGCGGGGAGCGGAAATTTCACCATCGAGCCGCGTTGAGGGAAGGTTGAGCGTCAAGCGTTGTGCGTTGAGCGTTAAACGCGAGACTGGAACCGCCTTCGGTTACTGATCTCGTTGACCGCGGAGTACGGCGGCCGTCTCGCTCCCGTAGGTCGCCCGGCTCCCGGCTCCCGACTCCCGACTAACGCTCCTTCAATCTCCGGCGCAGCGCGGCGACCCGACGGTTGTATCCCTCGGCGCTCATCCACCCCGCGGGCGGGTCGATCCTCCGGAGGTCCGCCGCGGCGAACGTCAGCAGCTCGTCCGTCGATTTTCCCTTGCGGCGCACTCGCACGGAGAACTTCCCAGCGCGATGCGCCCGCACGCGCCCGGGCCGCCCGTCGGGCACGCGGACGCACTCCCCCGTCTTCAATGAGCCCATGCGACCTCCCCGGCCCCGAAAAAAACGGGCCGCGACTCTTTATTGTCGCGACCCGTTTCCGGTGACCGGAGCGCGCGGAGCGCTGAGAATCAGCGCGATGCGACGTTCGGCGAGGCGCAGCGGTAGGCGGCTCCGGTCCGCGCGCCGTCGGCGAGCAGGACCGTGTCGGCGCCCTTGTCGCGGGCCTGGTTCGCGACTTCGGTGACGACCTCATTGTCGGCGGTGCGGCGGCCGGCGTCGACGTCCGTCACCTTCTGACAGGAAGAAACGTCGGCCGAGCTGCGCGTGACGCGAACCGGAGCGCCCGCGTTGTACTGCGAGCAGCCCACGGCCGTCACCACGAGGAGCGAAGCGGAAAGAGCGAGAGCTTTCGTACGGATCACTATGTTCCTCCTGAAAAGCGGTTTGTCCCTGGCGCGCCCGGCAGTTCCCGCGCGCGTCATTTGTTACGACGCGCTTCGTCGAAGGTTCGACGCGTCGGAAGTTTTCTCGCTCTCCCGCCGCCGTTTGCGAGAACGCTTGCGACGGAATCTCACAACGTGGGACAGAAAGAATCACCCGCCTGCCGCTCGCGCACCGCGGTTTGCTTTCCTCGCGGGCGCGCACGCCTGTCGGATGGTGCTCCGCTTCGCCGGGCGCCGCGGGGATTTATTCGGAAGCGACGCCCGCCGCGGCGAGCACGAAGGAAGGGGTCTTTGGTTCTCCGGGCAGGACGCGGCCGCCCGCCGAAAGGACCCAGCGGTGCAGCCACGTGACCCCGTTGTTGGCGATGTATTTGTCGGGAGTCGCGTACGCGGAATCCTCGAGGGCCCGGTCGAGGGTCACCAGGGAATATCCCCGGCGCGCGAGCATCGCCAGGATTTCGTCGAAATGATCGGCGTTCAAGGAATTGGCGTGCACGAGAAGGATCTGGCGGATCTCGCGGCCAAAGAACGCCACCGACTGCCGCTCGAAGTACTCGAACTTCGCCTCCATGTACGGAACGTACGCGGCCGCCACCCGGCCGGCCAGCGCGCGCGAAGAAGAGTCCAGCGCGTTCGCGTAGGCCCTCGCGAATATCCACTCGGAGTTGTCGAAGGTGACGGGAGCGATGCGGTACCCCCGTCCCGCCAGAAAGCCTTCCAGAGCCAGCTTGTCGTCGAGGCTCAAGCCCGTGTGCAGGAACGGATGCCGGAACCACCGCAGCCGGCCGCCCGTTTCCGCGAGGAGGGCGCGCAGGTCGGGCTCGCCGAGCTCGACGTCGCGCTCGAACGCGGACAGCCCGGCGCGGTGCAGGTCCGGATGGCTGAACGTGTGATTGCCGAGCTCGAGCCCGGCCGCGCGCCAGGACCGGAGGACCGCCAGCCGCTCCGGCGCCGGCGAACCGGCGGGCCCGAGCTTCCCCGTGTTGGCGAACCCGACCGCGGGAACATGCCGGTCGCCCAACGTCCGCAGGAGCTTCGACGTCATCGCGACGAGCGCGGCGGTGTCCCCGGGCGAGCCGGCACGCGTCACCGAGACTCCGGGGAGATCGTCGAACGTGACCGCAACCTCCCGGGCGGGGCGCGCGGGAGCGCCCGCGGACCCTGGCCGGCCCGCGGACGCCGCGAGCCCGAAGAGAATCCAGGCTATGACGGCGCGCACCTTCTCAGTATAGGTTTCGGGGGGAAACGGCGGGAGCTTCCCCCGCGCACTCCGAGGAGGACACGATGCCGAAGAAGGAACGCTACGAACCGGGAACTTTCTGCTGGGCCGAGCTCTCGACGAGCGACGGAAACGACGCGAAACGTTTCTACACCGGGCTGTTCGGATGGGAAGCCGCGGACAACCCGATGGGGCCCGACATGGTCTACACGATGCTGCGGCTGCGCGGATCCGAGATCGGCGCTCTGTACAAGATGCAACCGGATGAGGCGGGCCGCGGCATCCCGCCGCACTGGAACTGCTACGTGTCCGTTGAGAACGCGGACGAAACGGCGCGGAAGGTCAAACAGCACGGCGGGATGGTCCACGCCGAGCCCTTCGACGTCATGGAGTTCGGGCGGATGGCGGTGCTGCAGGATCCCGCCGGCGCGGCTTTCTGCGCCTGGCAGCCGAAGCAACACATCGGAACGACGCTCGTCGACGACCCGGGCGCGCCGTGCTGGTACGAGAATCTGACGCGCGACCCGGCCGCCGCGGCGGCGTTCTACCGGGATGTCTTCGGCTGGACGACGAAGCAGGACCCCGTCAAGAGCGACTACACGGAGCTCTACCTGGGGAAGACGGTGGTCGGCGGCATGATGCCGATCTCGCCCGAGATGGGGCCGATGCCGTCGAACTGGGGCGTTTACTTCGCGGTGGCCGACTGCGACGCTTCCTCCGAAAAAGCGCGTTCGCTCGGCGGGAAGGTCCACAAGCCTCCGGCGGACATCCCCGAAGTCGGGCGCTTCGCGGTTCTGGCGGACCCGCAGGGGGCCTGGTTCTCGATCATCCGGCTCCTGCCCGGCGCGCGATGACTCCGGCGCCGGTCAAGCCGGCCGTCGGGCTCGACGAGCTCGAGCGGATCGACGTCCGCGTCGGCGGCATCCTCGCGGCGGAAGAAGTCGCCGGGTCGAAGAAGCTCGTCCGGCTGACGGTCGACTTCGGCGACCACACGAGGCGGATTCTTTCGGGCATGCGGCTCGAGCGTCCCGACCTGGCCGGGCTCGTCGGGAAGCAGGCGCTCTTCGTCGTGAACCTCGCGCCGAGAAAAATGGCCGGGGAGATCTCCGAGGGGATGCTGTTCGACATCGGCGCGGCGGACGGGATCCTGCCGGCCCTGGCGATGCCGGAACGGCGGGTCCCGGAGGGAGCGCGAGCGGGATGAGGGCAGAAGTCGGGAAACGGGAAACGGGAGCCGAGCGACCAACGGGAGCGAGACGGCCGCGGTACTCCGCGGTCAACTAGATCGGGAATCCCAAATCGAAAGACTTGACAGCTGACAGCTGACAGCTGACAGCTGACAGCTGAGAGCTACGAGCGGTCGGCCGGCTCCGCTTCCTACGCCATCTTTCCGGAGGCGACGTCGCGGAAGAAGCCGAGCAGATGGCGGAAGTACGCCGCCTGATCGTCGTACATCCCCATGTGGCTGCCGTTCTCACAGACCGCGACGCGCGACCGCGGAATGGCGCGGCCCATCCTCTGGATGTCCGCGACGCTCATCGTGTCGTGCCGTCCGACCAGGAGAAGCGTCGGAACGCGGATCTTCGGGAGGTCCTTCCACCGGTCCCAGTCCTTGAACGTCCCGTTGACCACGAACTCGTTCGGACCCTGCATCGTGTTGTAGACCGGCGTCGCGAGGTGCTTGAAGGTGCGGGCGACCGGATCCGGCCACGGGTCCAGGCGGCAGAGGTGCTGCGCGTAGATCCGCTTCAGCATCACGTCCTGATATTCAGGCGCCTCGAACTCGCCTTTCGCCTCGTACTTCTCGAGCACGGCGATGACGTCGGGCGGCAGCTTCTTCCGCAGCTCGTTGATGTACTCGACGTAGGAGGCCACGCTCGCGGTCATGTCCGAGATGACGAGCGCCTTCAGGTGCCTCTGGTACTTGAGCGCGTACTCGATCCCGAGCATCCCTCCCCAGGAGTGGCCGAAGAGATAGAAGTTTTCGAGGCTCAGAGCGGAGCGGACCTGCTCGACTTCCTCCCGGAACCGGTCGACCGTCCACAGGCTCTTGTCGTCCGGCTGGTCCGAGTACGCCGATCCGAGCTGGTCGTAGTAGTAGAACTCGATCCCCTGCTGAGGAAGGAAGTCCTCGAAGCACTCCAGGTACTCGTGCGTCGCGCCCGGACCGCCGTGGAGGGTCAGGACCTTGATCCGCCCTTCGCCGACCTTCTTCGTCCAGACGTTGTACTTGCCGTCGACCTGGATCAGGCGGATTCCGCCGGTCTTGATCCCGCCGGCCGCAACGGCCGGACGCTTCGCGGGCCGGGTCGCGGCTCCCGCCGGAGCGGCGGCCGAGACGAGCGCTCCCGCTCCGAGCTTGAGGAAATCGCGGCGATGGACGGGCATCTGTGCGTGGGAAAGATACTGCAAGGGGAGTTCACGCTATCCACCCCCGGCTCTGATATTCCATGTACTTCGCCGTGCGCTCGGCTGCCGGGCGGCCGAAGTAACGCTCGACGACCCGCAGGGCCAGGTCGATGCCCGAGGTGAGTCCGCCGGCGGTCGAGATCTTCGAGCCCTCGACGTAGCGCACACCCGTCTTCACGTGGACGTCGGGATACTGGCTGGCCAGCCGGTCGGTGAAGTCGTGGTGCGTCGTCGCGTCGAGGCCCGAGAGCAGCCCCGCCTTCGCCAGATGGAAGGCGCCCGTGCAGACGGACATGGTCACGTCCGCCGTCCGGCTCGTTCTCCGGAGCCACTCGTGCAGCGCCGCGCTGCCCGACTGTGCGGGGACGACCACGACGTGCGGCGGAGGCGCCGATGAGAACGTGTGGTCGGGAATGAGCTGCAGTCCCGCCGAGCCGCGGATGGGCGTGAGGGACTCCGAAACGGTGAAGAGCCGGAAAGGCTGCTCACCGCGATCGGAGCCGCGTTCCATCGTCACGGCGTCCTGGAAGACCTCCCACGGCCCGGAGAAATCGATCACGGTGACGCCAGCCGAAATTGCGACCGCCACCGTGATCGGTCCGCGCGGCGGAGGCTGGAGCCTTCCGCCCTGGGGGACCGGGGCCTGCCCGGAGAGGGCGCGCGCGACGCGGGAACCGGCAAAAACGGCGGCCGTCAGGGCCGATCCGGTCAGAAATTCACGACGCTTCATGATTGCCCCCCTCTCCTGAGCCCGAAAGAACGCTACGCTCGCTCTTGTCGAATGTCAACAGGAGAGAGACCGAAACGTCCGATGTCCGTGACGCGGTCCGCCCCCGGCGCGGAAATTCCGGCGCGAAGGCCCGGGTTTTCGGTTTCAGTGCTGGCAAAGAGTCTTCCCTTTCTGCTTTCTTCGGCGATCCTTCTCCACGGCGGCGCGCCCGCGCTCGCTCAGACGGCGGCGGCGCCTGCCCCGTCCTCCGGTCCGTCCTCGATCGCGGAGGAGAAGCCCCTGCCGGAGCTCGGCCCGTTCCTGGAGGACGTGCGTGCCCGGCTTCACAGCGATGAGGTCCTGCTCGATCAATACACCTTCACCGAGCGGCACACCGAGCGGGAGCTCGACGCACGCGGCGGCGTCCGCAAGGTCAAGACGGAGACGTACGAGGTCTATCCCTCGCTCGAGCCCGGGCATACCTACCGGCGGCTGGTCGAGAAGGACGGCCGCGCTCTCGACGCCCGCGAGCTCGCCGCGGAGGACCGGAAGCACGAGAAGAAGGTCACCGACGACGGATCCGTCGAAGAGCTGGAGAAGAAGAGGACGGCGCGGCTCGCGCAGTCGCGGCAGCGGGAGGAGTCCGGAGTCCGGCAGGTCTTCCGCATCTACAACATCGCCGTCGCCGGCCGGGAGATGCTGGACGGAAGGCCCGCGATCGTGGTCACCTTCAAGCCGCGTCCGAACGTCGAGGTGAGCGGGCGGGCGGGCCGCGTTCTCAAGTCCCTGGCGGGCCGCGCCTGGATCGACGAGGAGGACCGCCAGCTCGTGCGAGTGGACGCGGAGCTGATCGACAACCTGTCTTTCGGCCTCGGCGTGCTCGCCCGCCTTCACAAGGGGAGCCGCGCCTCCCTGCTGCGCCGCAAGGTCAACGGCGAGATCTGGCTTCCCGCGCTGGCCCGTTTTTCCGGCAGCGCCCGGCTTCTCCTGTTCAAGGGCCTCCGCCTGGACGCCTTGAGCGAGTACTCCGACTATCGGAAGTTCCAGGTCGCGACCTCGACCGACATCGTCGTCCCGGAACCGAGCCGGTGACGGCTGCGGGCGGAACCGCGCCCATGACCGCCGCCGGCGCTGCGCCCGTGCGCCCGATGGCCGCAGACGACCTCCCGGCGGTGCGGGAGCTGGCGGCACAACTGGGATACCCCGCGTCGGCTCCCGAGATCTCCGATCGCTTCGAGGCCCTGGCGCACTCTCCGCTTCATGCGCTGCTCGTGGCCGCCGCGCCGGGAGAGTCCCCGTCGGGTTTCCTGCACGTGTCCGCTTCCACGGCGCTCCTTCACGCCCCGGAGGCGGAGATCGTCGCCCTCGTCGTCGAGGGGCGGGCGCGCGGCCGCGGCGTGGGCGCGTCTCTCGTGGCGTCGGCGGAAGCGTGGGCCCGGTCGCGCGGCCTGGGCTCGTTGCGCGTTCGCTGCCGGGTCGAGAGGGAACCGGCCCACCGTTTCTATCAGAGGCTCGGCTTCGAGCGCACCAAGACCCAGCACGTCTTTACGAAGGCCCTGGTCGCCGCCTTGCCCCGCGCGGGAGGCCGCTCCGAAAAAAACTAGCCCGGAGCGGAGGCCGCGATTTCCCGGCCCAGCCGGACCACGATCCCGGGAACCGCGCGGACGTCTTCGAGCGCCGTCCGGAAATTCACGATGCAGGCGCGGAGCGCGAACCGGCCCGCCACCCGCGCGTTGCTGACGAAGAGCTCGCCTCCGGTCTTGCATCGGGCGAGAAGAGCCTCGTTCCACCGGTCGAGGATCCCCTCCTCTTCGGGGCGGCCCGTTCTCATGCGCGGCGGGGCATATCGAAAGGTCACGATCGAGAGGGAGCAGGTGAGAAGCTCCAGTTCCGGCTCGGCCCCCACGGCCTCCGCCAGAAGCCGAGCGAGCCGGCAATCGTCGCCGATCATGCGCACGTACCCGTCGCGGCCTGCCTGCCGCAAGCCCATCCAGACTTTGAGGGCGCGGAATCCGCGCGAGTTCTGAAACCCGAGCGCGTAGTAGTTGGGCGGCGGGCTCTCGTCTCCCTGATCGAACGCGTAGTAGGTGGGGCTGTACGAGAAGGCGTCCGGGAGCGCCGCGGCGTCGCGCACGAGCACGCATCCCGCCTCGAGCGGCGCGTAAAGCCACTTGTGCGGGTCGACCGCGACCGAGTCGGCGAGCGAGATGGCGCGCAGGTCCTCGGACGCGTCCGGGAGCACGGCCGCGGGCGCCCCGTAGGCCCCGTCGGCGTGAAACCACAATCCCTCCGAGCGCGCGATCGCGGCGATCTCCCGCAGAGGGTCGATCGCGCC
>JALYUA010000228.1 GCA_030854005.1 Acidobacteriota bacterium | reverse complement strand
ACTCGAGCCCGCCCTTCTCGACGCGTCGACGCTGTCGCTCGGGTACGCGGCCGAGAACTACTTCGAGCAGCGGCCGGACGAGCTGAAGTCCTACCGCCTGCTCTTCGACGGCGCCGTGACCTTTCTGAAGAAGCTCACGCCGCACCTGAAAGTCGGCGTCACGACGGCGGCGCCCACGGAAAGCGCGGCGCCCGCCGTCGCCGCGGCGCTTCACCAGCGCAGCCCCGTCCTCTTCTATCTCTATGCGCCGTTCGAGCGGCAGAGCCCCTATGTGCATCGCCCCCCGGAGTCTTTGGAGCGCGACTGGAAGATGCTGCTCGAGCGCGCGGCGGGACGCCCGATTGCGTTTCCCGAGGTCAGCTACTCCTCGTCCCGGGAAAACGGATCGAGCCCGGAGCTCCAGGCCGACTTCGTGCGGCGCGTGAAGCGCTTTGCGGCGACCGCGGACGGAAACGCTCTCCTCTTCGCGCGCTATGCATCGTGGCGGGATGCGCCGGCGGAGCCCGCCTCTCCCTCCGGCGGTCCGAACGAGGCGCGGCGTCTGGCCTTCCTCGCGCACCGCGGCCTGCAGACCGAGAAGGGCGAGCCGAAGCCCGCGTGGCGCGAGTGGATTCGCGCGCCGCGATGAGGCACGCTCCAGCCCTCAGCAGGAGGGGAGATCGATGAGCCTCGGCATGAATCTGGAGCGCTTCATCCTCGAAGGGCAGCAGGAGCATCCGGAGGCGACCGGCGAGCTGTCTCTTCTGCTGATGCGTTTCGGCCGGGCGGGCAAGCGGATCGGCCACGAGCTCGCGCTCGCCGGGCTTCGCCGAACGCACGGGTCGGCGCAGTCGAAGAACACCTTCGGCGAGGACCAGAAGAAGCTCGACGTGATTGCGAACGAGATCCTGATCGACACCTTCGACTACGGCGGGCTGGTCGCGATCGCCGCTTCCGAGGAGTTGCAGGAGCCCTGGCTCTACACCCGCCATGCGGAAGACGGCCGGTACGCGGTCCTCTTCGACCCGCTGGACGGCTCCTCGAACATCGACGTCAACGGCAGCCTGGGGACGATCTTCTCGATCCGCCTGCGCGGCGGCGAGAGCGAGACCGACATTTTCGGGCCGGGAGACCAGCAGGTCGCGGCCGGGTACATTCTTTTCGGCCCCGCCGTCCTCCTCGTCTATACGTCTCTCGAGGGCGTGCATCTCTTCACGCTCGACCCCTCGATCGGCGAGTTCCTGCTGACCGAGCGGCGCCTGCAGATGCCGGCGAGGGGAACGGGTTATGCCGCCAACGAGGGGCGGTCGAAGGGCTGGCCGCCGGAAGCCCGCGCCTTCGTCGACTACCTGAAGGAGAAGGATCCCGAGACGAACCGCCCGTACTCGACGCGGTACTCCGGCTCTCTCGTGGCGGACTTCCATCGCATCCTTCTCGAGGGCGGGATCTACTTTTATCCGCCGGATCTCTCGCCGGGCGGCAAGCCGGGCGGAAAGCTGAGGGTGCTCTACGAATGCCACCCGCTGGCGCTGCTCGCGGAGCGGGCGGGGGGCCGCGCGACGACGGGGACGGAGCGCGTGCTCGACGTCATCCCGGACTCCTTTCATGCGCGGATCCCTTTCGCGATCGGAAGCGCCACGGAAGTCGGCCTCTACGAGCGGTTCGCGCAGGGGCGGCCCCCGGAGGAGTGAATCCAGGAATCAAGCGCTCCCGTAGGGCTGAGGTAAGGGGAGACCTGCGATGAAGACTGGATTTCGTGTTCTTTTCGCCGCGATCGTCCGGCTCGGCGTGGCCGTCGCCGCGACGGCGCAGGGCGGGCCCGCTCTTAAAGGGCGCGTGACGGACGGGAACGGGTCGGCCCTTCCCGGCGGCATCCCGCGGAGCCCCGGAGCGCACGGGCTTTCGTCTCGTACGGATTCTGATGGCTGAGAATTGAAGCGTGAGAGACGAGAATCGGGAGCTCCGCGCTCGGAGTTGAGACGCTGGCGCGTGTCGATCCGTTCCCTGATCGCCACCGCTCTCCTGCTCGCCGGCGCCTCCCTCGCGGGAGCGCACGAGCTCGGAACGATTCGCACGACCGTCCGGTTTTACCGAAACGGGACCTGGACGGCGGACGTCACCATCGATCGCGAGCACCTCCCTCCCGGCTTCGGCGCGGGCGGCGCTTCCGCCCCCGCGCCGCCGCGACTCGAGGACCTTCCGAAGACGCTGCCGCCGCAGGCGGTCGCCGCCCTCGAGGCGATCGCGCAGGACTCACGAGCATCTTTCGACGAGCGCGAGGCTGCGCCCGAGCGCCGCGCGTGGGTGCCGTCGAAGAGACCGGACGCCGAATGGAAGCTCCGACTTTCCGGCTCGATTCCCGGGGGCGCGCGCACCTTCGCGTGGAAGAGCGACGCGCGTCTCGGGTCCTACCTTCTGACGGTCTGGACGGAAGGGGACGCCTCGCCGCAGAGGATCTGGCTCGAGGGGGGAGAGCGAAGCTCGCCGCTGACTCTGCGGGCGTCCGTCGTTCCTCCGACGCGGGGCCAGGTCGCGATCCAGTATCTGAAGCTCGGTTACACCCACATCCTTCCGAAGGGAACCGACCACATCCTCTTCGTGCTCGGCATCTTCCTTCTCTCCGTTCGCCTCCGACCCGTGCTGCTGCAGGTGACGGCCTTCACGGTCGCGCACACGATCACGCTCGCGCTCACGATTTATGGAGTGGTCTCGCTTCCGGCGTCTTTCGTCGAGCCGGCGATCGCGATCTCGATCGTCTATGTGGCCGTCGAGAACGTGCTCCGGCCGGCGCTGTCACCGTGGCGGATCGCCCTCGTCTTTGCCTTCGGCCTCCTCCACGGGATGGGGTTTGCCGGAGTTCTTTCCCAGCTCGGACTCCCCCGATCCGAATTTCTGCCTGCCCTGTTGAGCTTCAACGCCGGGGTGGAGCTCGGCCAGCTGACGGTGATCCTGGCCGCGTTCCTCCTGATCGCCCTGCCCTTCCGCCGGAAGCCCTGGTACCGCCGCCGGATCGTCGTGCCGCTGTCGCTCGCCATCGCGGCCGTGGGGCTTTTCTGGGCGGTGCAGAGACTGGCCGCCGCCGTCGGCCGGTAGGCGCTCTCTAGCGGCGCGCCGCGTACTCGCGGAAAGGACGCCGCGTCGTTTTTGGGCGCGCGCGTCCCACGCGCGTCCAAAAATGCTCAAAGAAAGTTGTCCCGTGACTGAGCGGTCAGGCGGGCATTGTCTAGACATTGAACCGGAACAGCATCACGTCGCCGTCCTTGACGACGTAGTCGCGGCCTTCCTGGCGGACGAGGCCCTTCTCCCGGGCGGCGGCCATCGAGCCGTTGGCGACCAGGTCGTCGTAGGCGATCGTCTCCGCCTTGATGAAACCCTTCTCGAAGTCGGAGTGGATCACTCCGGCCGCGGCCGGCGCCGTGTCTCCGGCGTGAATCGTCCAGGCGCGGGCTTCCTTCTCGCCGGCAGTGAAGTACGTCCGCAGTCCGAGCAGGTGGTACGCGGCCCGTATCAGGGCCCCGACGCCCGACTCCGCCACGCCGAGCCCTGAGAGGTAGTCCCGCGCGTCTTCCGGCGGGAGGTCCGCGAGCTCGGACTCGATCTGCGCCGAGATGACGACGGCTTCCGCGCCCAGATGCGTCTCCGCGTACTTCCGCACCGCCTGGACGTGCGGCAGGGACTCCGCCTCCGACAGCGCGTTCTCGGCGACGTTCGCCACGAAGAGGGTCGGTTTCGAGGTGAGCAGGAACAGGCGGGACGCCGCCATCTTCTCTTCGTCGTTCTCGAACGCGACGGTGATCGCAGGTTTGCCGGAATTCAAATGGGGCAGGAGGCGGTCGGCCGCCGCGACCGTGGCGCGCGCCTCCTTGTCACCGCCACGGGCGATGCGCTCCGCCTTGTCGCGCGCGCGGGTCACGGTCTCGAGGTCCGCGAGGACGAGCTCGGTCGAGACCGTCTCGATGTCGGCGAGCGGATCGAGAGCGCCGGAAACGTGGACGATGTCGCGGTCCTCGAAGCAGCGCACCACCTGCACGACGGCGTCGACTTCGCGGATGTGCTGCAGGAACTTGTTTCCGAGGCCCTCCCCCTTCGACGCGCCTCGAACCAGACCGGCGATGTCGACGAATTCGATCGCGGCGGGGACGATCTTCGACGTCTTCGCGATCCGCGCGAGCGGCTCGAGCCGCGCATCCGGCACCGAGACGACGCCGACGTTCGGCTCGATCGTGCAGAAGGGGTAGTTCGCTGCCTCCGCCTTGCGCGTGCGCGTGAGGGCGTTGAAGAGGGTGGACTTGCCGACGTTCGGCAACCCGACGATTCCGGCGCGGAGCATGAAAGGAAGTTATCAGGTGTCAACGGGGCGGGAGGTGGAAGGCGGTAGGCGGGAGGCGGAGCCGTCGGGATCCGACGCTCACCGCTCAACTATCATCCGGCCTCAATGGCGCGGTGGACCGGTGTGCTCCTGCTCGGAATTCCCGCGGCCTGGTTCGCGCGCCGCGGCGGGGGACCCGACTGGGCCGTCTTCGGCGGCGCGGCTCTCGCTTTGATCCCGCTCGCTCTGCTGATCAAGACCGCGACTGAGCACGTCGCGGCGCACCTCGGCGAGGGCCTCGGAGGCCTGGTCAACGCGACTTTCGGCAACGCCGCGGAGCTGATCATCACGCTCTTCGCCCTGAAGGAGGGGCTGCCGGACCTCGTGAAGGCGTCGCTCATCGGGTCGATCCTTTCGAACGCCCTCCTCGGGCTCGGTCTCGCCGCGCTCGTCGGCGGCCTGCGGCACGGCACGCAGAAATTCCACATGGAGTCGGTCCGCCGCGCCTCCACGATGATGATCCTCGCCGTCTCCGCGATGGCGTTGCCCGCGGTTTTCGCCCAGGCTGAGCGCAGCGCCTTCCTCCAGGAGGAAGTGTCGGTCGGGATCGCCTTTCTCCTGCTGGCGACGTACGCCGCGTACATCGGGTATTCGCATTTCTCT
>JALYUA010000227.1 GCA_030854005.1 Acidobacteriota bacterium | reverse complement strand
ACGTCCGCGTTCTGCAGGCGGCGCAGGTCCGCGAGCATCCAGGCGGCCGCGCCGAGCAGAACCGTCGCGAGCGCGATCTCTCCGACGACAAAACCGGACAGGAGCCGGCGCGGCCCTCCGGATCCCGAAGACCGCCCGCCCCACTTCAGGGTAGAGGCGACGTCTCGGCGCGCCGCGCTCCACGCCGGCGCGAGCCCAAAGAGAATGCCCGTCGCCGCGGAAACGCCGAGGGCGAAGATCAGAAGGCGCGGATCCCACGCGGCGCGTGAGAAGGCGAGCTCCTCATCGAGCACGCGAGGCACGAGGGAGGAGAGCGACGATCCGAGCGCCCGCGCGCCAAGGACGCCGAGAGCGCCGCCGACCGCCGACAACGTCACGCTTTCCGCGAGCAGCTGCCGCGCCTGCCGCCACCGCGTCGCCCCGAGGGCGCCTCGGATCGCCATCTCCTTCTGCCGGCCGACCGAGCGCGCCAGAAGGAGGTTCGCGAGATTGGCGCAGCCGAGGAGGAGCAGAAAGCCGACCGCGGCCATGAGCGCGAGCGGGACGCGCTGCTCGTCGCGGATCAGGTCCTGACGAAGGGGCGTGACGTCGATCGCCCGTCCGCGCGAGGACGCCGGATCCTCCGCCTCGAGGGTTTTCGCGAGGCCCGCCATCTCCGAGCGCGCGCGATCGATCCCGGCGCCCGGAGCCAGCCTCGCGATCGCCAGGACGTCGTGCCGGTCGGCGGGATCGATCGCCAGCGGCAACCAGACGTCGGCGCGATAGGGGAAGTGGAAGCCGTCGGGGAGAACGCCGACGACGGCGAGCGTCCGATCCGAGAGCCGGAGCGCGCGCCCGATGACGCGGGCGTCCGCGGAAAAATGCCTCTTCCACAGCCGGTCCGAAACGAGCGCGACTCCGCCCGCGGATCCGAGCCTCTCCTCTTCCCGCGTGAAGGCGCGGCCGATCGTCGGGGCGACGCCGAAGAGCTCCAGGGTTCCGGGGGACACGCTCGCCGCGTCCAGCATCACGGGCGCGGCCGCTCCGAGCAGGGTCAGGTTCTCGGGCCGCTGGGCCGTGACCCGGTCGAAGGACCGCGACCGGCGGGCGATCGCCTCCCAACGCGAAGGCAGAAGATTCCCGCGGTACACCTGCCCTCCGGGTGCGAGGGTCGCGTCATAGAGCCGGACCAGTCGGTGCTCCTCAGGAAACGGAAGAGGCCGGAAGAAGACGGCGTGAACGACGCTGAAAATGGCGAAGTTTCCGCCGATCCCGAGCGCGAGCGTCAGGATCGCCGCGGCCGAGAACCCGCGGCTCTTCGTGAGCGTGCGGACGGCGTAGCGCAGGTCGTTCCAGACGGATTCCAAGTCCTACGCCTCCACGATCCAGCCGTCGCGCAGCCGGACGATGCGGTTCCCGTACTTCGCGTTCTCCTCGGAGTGCGTGACCTGGATGATCGTGGTCCCGGCGTCGTTCAACTGCTTGAAGAGCTTCATGATCTCGCGGCCCTGGTCGGAGTGGAGGTTGCCGGTGGGCTCGTCGGCTAAGAGCAGCTTCGGTTTCGCGATCAGCGCGCGCGCGACGCCGACGAGCTGCTGCTGCCCGCCCGACAGCTGGTTGGGAAAGAGGTCCTTCTTCCCCACGATCTGGAAGCGGTCGAGCGTGTCGGCGACCGCGGCGGCCCGCTCACTGCCCTTCATGTTTCGGTAGGAGAGCGGAATGTCCAGGTTCTCCTGGACCGTCAGGTTGTCGAGGAGGTGGTACTGCTGAAAGACGAAGCCGATGAGCTTCTTGTTGAGCTCGATGCGGTCCTTGGGTTTCAACGAGTGCACGGGCGTCCCGAAGAGCTCGTACTCGCCGGCCCAGCTCTGGTCGAGGAGTCCCAGAATGGAGAGCAGAGTGCTCTTGCCCGCGCCCGAGGGGCCCATGATCGAGACGAACTCGCCTTCCTGGATCTCCATGTCGATGCGGCGCAGCACCCACGTCTGCCCCGCCCGGGTCGAAAAGCTCTTCTCGAGGTTGCGCGTCTTGATCACGGTGTGTCCTTCTCTGAATTCGGCGGTGGCGCTCCCGGCGCCGCGGCTCTGACTGGTCGGCATTTGCATCGTTTGACTCACTTCCTTCGGTTCGTAGCGATTCGTTCGGACGGGCGGCGGGAGCGAGGTGTTCCGATCTCCTCGCGGGTTCGCTGACTCTCTCGGAGCGTCACTCCTGCCTCAGGGCGGTGATGGGATCGGTCTTCGTCGCGCGGCGGGCTGGAAGCCACGCGGCGAGAAGGGCGATTGCGACCACGACGGCCGCGCCGGCGCCCACCGAAACGGGATCGCCCGGAGCCACCTGAAAGAGGAGGGTCCGCATCGCGCGGGTCGCGAAGACCGCGGCGCACGTTCCTATCAGCGCCCCGGCGGCCGCGAGCCGAAAGGCCCGCGCGAGGACCAGGCTCAGCACGTCGCCGGGCGCGGCGCCGAGTGCGATCCGCACGCCGATCTCGCGCCGCCGCTGCCGCACGGCCAGGGAGATCACGCCGTACACGCCCACGGCGGCGAGCAGAAGCGCCGTAACGGAAAAGGGCGCGAGAAAGTACATCGGAAAACGCCGCGGTCCGAGAGAATCCGCAATCAGCTTCTCGAGATCCGCGACTCCGCCGGCCGGAACGTCCGGATCCATCCGGCGCAGTTCCTCGCGGATGGCCGGAAAAACGCCGCTCGCGCGGCCGCTCGCCCGCACGGCGACCGTCATGGAACCGGCGCTCGTCTGCTGAAGCGGGTAGTAGATCGCGGGCCGAACGTCGGCGTCGAGGCCGCCCAGCCGGACGTCTCCCACGATTCCCACGATCTCGACCGACGCCGGCTCGTAGCGGACCGCCAGCCGCCGTCCGATGCAGTCTTCCGCCCCGAAGATCTGCCGGGCGAGGGTGCGGTTGACGAGGACCACGGGAGGGGCGTCCGCGCGGTCGGTGGGCGCGAGGGGACGCCCTCTCAGTAGCGGAACGCCGAGAGTCGCGAGGTAGCGCGGATCGATCCGGCGGATCTCCGCCACCGGCGCTTCACCCGCGCCCGGCGCCGGGAGGGCCTCCGCGAAGAAGCTCGTCGCGGTGTCGGTGTTCCCGAACGGAACGGAGGACCCGACGCCGACCGAAGTGACTCCGGGCAGCGAGCCGATCCGCTCGGACAGCGTCTGAAAAAAAGCGGCCTGCTTGCCCGGGGTGTCGTAGCGGTCCGGCAGATCGACGCGCAGCGTGAGCACGCCCGCCGGGTCCAGGCCCGGCTCGACGGCGCGCAGATTTCCGAGCGAGCGGACGAGAAGCCCCGTCCCGGCGAGGAGGATCACCGCGGCCGCGATCTGCGCCGCGGCCAGTCCCGCCCGCAGCGCGAGGGAGCGGCCCTCCGCGGTCGAGCGGCTGCCTTCGCCCCGAAGCTCGTTCGCGAGGTCCGCGCCCCGGCGCCTCCATCCCGCGAGGCCGAGCACGATTCCAACGACGCAGGAGACCGCGAGGGCGAACCCCAGCGTGCGGAGGTCGAGCGTCACCTCCTCCAGGCGGGGGATCGCGTCGCCGGCGGCCGCCACGATGACTCTCAGGCTCGCGAACGCGACCGCGATTCCCGCGGCTCCGCCGGCGAGCGACAGGAGAAGCGTCTCCGTCATGGCCTGGCGCGCGATCCGGCCGCGCGACGCTCCGAGAGCGAGCCGGATTGCCACGTCCCGCCGGCGTCCGGCGGCCCGCGACAGGACGAGGCTCGCGACGTTGGCGCAGGCCATGGCGAGCACGAGCGTCACTGTGGAGAGCAGGATCAGGAGGAGGAAGCGCGAGGAGCCGACCACGTCTTCCGAGAGCGGGGCCACCCGCACGCCCCATCCGGCGTCGAACTCCGGATGCTCGCGCTCGAGCCCGCCGGCAATCGTAGACAGCGCGGATTGCGCCTGCTCGAAGCTGACTCCCGGTTTCAGCCGGCCCCAGCCGACCGCGTACCGCCCCCGAAACTGGCGCGCGCGTTCGGTGAATCGGAAGGGCTCCCAGTACTCTTCCGTCCCCAGCGCGCGGAACCGGCGGGGCAGGACTCCGACGACCACGGCGCGTCCGTCGGCCGTGTCGAGGGTCCGCCCGAGGATTCCCGGATCGGCTCCGAACCGGCGGCGCCAGAGACCGTCCGACAGGATCAGCGGCGCGGGAGATCCGGGAAGCGCCGCGGCGGATTCTTCGTCCTGTGTGAAGGGGCGTCCGATCGCGGGACGCACGCCGAGGACCGGGAAGAGGCTCGCGGTGACGGCGCGGCCGACGATCCGCTCCGGTCCGCCGGGGCCGGTCAGCGTGAGCGCCGCGCCGGTCGACAACGCCATGTCGGAGAAGACGTCGTTGCGACTCTTCCACTCGAGCCAGTTCGCCGGGTTCACGACGTTTCGGTCGCGGTGGCGCGGGAAGTTGCGCTCCCAGAGGATCGCGATCGACTCCGGCCGGTCGTAGGGGAGCGGGCGCAGCAGCACTGTGTTGACGAGGCTGAAGATGGCCGTGTTCGCTCCGATCCCGAGGGCGAGGCTCACGATCGCCACGGCGGTGAAGCCGGGGCTCTTCGCGAGGGCGCGCAGCGCGATGCGAACGTCGCTCATGGTCGTCGTCACGACATCACTCCTCGCGCAGTGCCGTCAGAGGATCGACCCGCGTCGCCCGGCGGGCCGGGACCGCGCTCGCCAGAAGAGAGACCGCTCCCATCGCCGCCGCGCCGCAGACGATCACCCAGGGGTCCGCCGGCGCGACGTCGAACAGGAGGCTGCGGAGCCCGCGCCCGAGGACGAGCGCCGCGACCGAACCGGCGGCGATCCCGACGAGAGTCAGCCCCACCGCGCGGCCCGCCACCAGAGAGAGGATCGACCGCCGCCTCGCCCCGAGAGCGATGCGGATGCCGATCTCCCGGGTCCTCTGCGCGACCGAGCCGGACACCACGCCGAAGATCCCGATGGCCGCGAGGAGCGTCGCGAGAAGGGCGAATCCCGCCAGGAGATCCATCGAGAAACGCCGTGTGGCCGCCGACTCCGAGACCACCTGCTGCAGCGTCGCGACGTGTCCCACCGGCTGGTCCGGATCCACGGCGCGGATCGCCCGTCGCACGTCCGGCGCGAGCGCCGCGGCGTTGCCGGCCGACCGGACGACGAGCACCATGGTGTTGTCGGCCCACTGGGCCGCCGGAACGTACATCTGGCGGGTCGGCGGCGCGTCGAGACTCGCGTGCCGCACGTCCCCGACGACCCCGACGATCGTTTTCGCCGGCCGCCCGCCGATGACGATGTGCTTGCCGATCGGGTCCTCGTTCGGAAACGACAGGCGCGCGAAGGTCCGATTGATCAGAACGACGGGAGCGGAGTCGGAACGATCGTGCGCCGTGAAGGCCCGGCCCCGCAGCACGGGGATCCGCATCGCCTTCAGGTAGTCGGGGCTCACCCCGTATCGCTCGGCGGAGGGGTCATCCTCCGGATTGGGCTGCGGATGTTCCAGGATGTGCGCGCCGTTGCTGTCCTGGTTCCCGCCGAGGGGAAGCTGGCTGACGGCGCCCGCCGACTCGACGCCGGGAAGGGCGAGGACGCGCTCGAGCACCCGGTCGTAGAAGCCCGCCACGGCGGCGTCCTCCTTGTACCGGGGACCCGAAAGGTCCACCTCGAGCTTGACGACCCGCGCCGGGTCGAAGCCGGGATCGACGTCCAGGAGCTTCGCGGTGCTCTTGACGAGGAGGCCCGCGCCGAACAGGAGGAGGAAGGCGATCGCCGCGTCGAACGCGACGAGAAGTCCGGCGGTGCGGGCCGAGCGTCCGCGGCCCGATCCTCCGCCGTCGCGCATCGCGACCTGGGGATCGCGCCGGCTCATCGAGAGGGCCGGGGCCAGCCCGAACAGGAGCCCGGTCAAGAGCGAGGCCGCGCAGGAAAAGAGAAGAACGGTTCCGTCGATCCGGACGGATTCGAGACGCGGCAGCTGCGACGGGGCGAGGCGGAGCAGGGCCTCGAGGCCCCAGGCCGCGAGGGCGGTGCCGAGCACGCCTCCCGCGACGGAAAGGAGCAGGGCCTCGGACAGAAACAGCCGCGCGATGCGGGAGCGGCCGGCGCCGAGCGCCGACCGGATCGCGATCTCCCGCCGGCGGCCGCTCGCGTGGGAGAGCAGCAGGCTTGCGACGTTCGCGCACGCGATCAGCAGCACGAAGGCGACCGCCGCGAGAATCAGCCAGAGGACCGGCCCGACGGCCGCGGTCAGCTTCTCCGCGTAGCGCGTGATGAGAACTCCGGGCGCCGAATAGTCGTGCGGGTGCTCGGCCACGAGGTTGCGGGAGATCGCGTCCATCTCCGCGCGCGCCCCCTGGATGGAGACGCCTTCCTTCAACCGGGCGATCGAACGGAGATGACGGCACGTGCGGCACGCCCACGGAAGCGTCGCGTCGTACCGCAGCGGAGACCAGATCTCCGCCGAGCCGTACTGATTGACGGAGAAGATCGACTCGAAGGTCGCCGGGAGCACGCCCACCACCGTGAAGGGGATGTCGGACACCGAGATGGTTTTTCCCACGATCGCGCGGTCTCCGCCGAAGCGCCGCTTCCAGAGCGAGTCCGAGAGGATGGCCACTCGTCCCGCGCTCTGTTTGTCCTCGGAGGGCAGAAAATCGCGGCCGAGGGCCGGGCGGACTCCGAGCACGCGGAAGAAACCGTCCGAAACGCGCATCCCCTCGAGCTTCTCCGCCTCGACGGTCCCGGCCGCGGAGAGCTTGGGGCTCCAGTAAGAGGCGACCGCGACGTCCGTGAACGATCGGCTGCGAGCCCTCCAGTCCACGTAGGTCGCGTAGGAGGTGTTGGAAGCGCCTCCCTCCCGGTCCCGCTCGTCCACGGCGACGAGCCGCTCGGGGCTCGGGAACGCGAGCGGGCGAAGGAGGACGGCGTGGACGACGGAGAAGATCGCGCTGTTCGCCCCGATGCCGAGGGCGAGGCTCAGAACCGCGATCACGGCGAGCCCGGGGCTGCGGGCGAGCACCCGAGCCGCGTGCCGGAAATCCTGGAGGATGTTCAACAACCCATCACCTCATTCGTTTCGAAGAGAGACCATCGGGTCGACGCGCGAGGCGCGCCGCGCGGGCAGACAGCTCGCTGCGAGCGCGACGAGCGAAAGAGCGGCGGGGGCCGCGATGAGGGAAACGGGATCAGCGGGCGAGATCCCGAAGAGAAGGCCGCGGAGAACGGGGCCGGCAAAGAGAGCGGCGGCCACTCCGATGACGGCGCCTCCGGCGGCCAGGGGCAGGACGTCCGCGAGCACCATGCGGACCACCTGGCCCGCGCGGGCGCCGAGCGCCATGCGCACGCCGATCTCCCGCGTGCGGAGCGTGACGATGAACGAGAGCAGGCCGTAGATCCCGAGCGCGGCGAGAGCGAGACCCGCCAGGGAAAATCCGAGCATGAGCCGCATCGCGAAACGGGGCGACGCGACCGATCCGTCAGCGAGCGCGCGCACGGTCGTCGGCTCGGCGACCGGCTGCCCCGGATCGAGCCCGCGGAGGATGCGGCGCACCGCCGGCATCGCGGCGAGCGGATCTCCACCGGTCGCGACGAGGAGCTTCATGTCGGGAATCGGGAACTGCCGGACCGGAAGGTAGAACGCCGGCTCGGCGGCCCTGGCGGGCCCCAGGAAACGAACGTCGGCGGCCACGCCGACGATCTCGAATTCTTCCGGCAGATTTTGCGCCTGCCCCCATGTCCACGCCGCCGACGCCGAGTG
>JALYUA010000206.1 GCA_030854005.1 Acidobacteriota bacterium | reverse complement strand
TCTTTCTCATTTCTCTCTCGGCGAATCTCTCGGGCTCCTCCGCCCCGATCGGCCATTGAATCCGCAGCCGTCTCTTACGGAGTCTTCACCGTGACGTTGGTGAGATCAACCGGAAACGCGTTTTAGTTCTCGATCTCGATCCTCTTCGTCTCCGAGTCCCAAATCACCTTGCCGGGGCGGCGCGGGTCAGTCCGGATTCGCCGGGTTCACCGGGAAACCGTTTCGCCTGTCGCTTAGGGGCCGACGTCTGGGCGAAGAAGGAGACTGGCTGCGCGGGACCGTCCCGATCCGCGGGCGACGAACGTGAGCTGGCCCGCGCCGACGTGGGCGTGCAGGCGATGCGTCCCCGTCCCGTGCAGGCGGAACGACCGGAAGAGACCGCCATGCGTCTCGCGGAAGGGGACGGCATCGAGCTCGCCCGTGATGACGGAGGCGTCGACGTGTGCGTAGTCCTCCGGGCCGCCGACGTCGACGGTCAGGTCGCCGGCATGGATCTCGACGTCCTGGCTCCTGATCATGTTTTCCACGTGCACTTCGCCGAAGGGGATGCGGGCGTAGAGATCCGTGTCGGACGGAATGCGGATCGTGATCGTGATGTCGCTGCGCGGGCCGCCGGAGATGCGCATTTCCGCGTCGCCTTCCCGCCGTTCCAGGCGAACCTTCAACTTGCCGGCCGCCCGGGCATTTCTGCCCGAGAGCTCCACGGAAATCCTCTTTTCGTCGGTGCCGATGACGTGGACTTCCCCCGAGCGAACGCGCAGGCGCAGCCTGGTCCCGGAAGCGAAATCCTGGGAGAAGGGATGGTTGGCGATGTCGGTGGCCTCCAGACGCGTCTGGCCGATGGCGTTGGGGGCGAGCAGGGTGGCGCAGGCGAGCAGGAAGGCTGAACGGAGCATGGGGGACACCTCCTTTCGACCCTTACGCAGGAACGCGCGTTTTTGTTCCCGCCGGGGCTGTCTCGCTAAGTGCTCCGGCCGGGGGCGGTCCGTCGTAGTCTTTCTTCCACCATGACGGGCTTCGAGTCCCTGCTGAGCGTCCTGCTCGTGGCGGTCATCCTTGCGGCGATCGCTCGCAGGATCGGCGCGCCCTATCCGGCGTTTCTGGCCGTGGGCGGCGCCGTCCTGGCCTTCCTTCCGGGGGCGCCCAGATTCTCGATCGATCCCGGGGTGGCGCTGGCGCTTTTCGTTGCGCCCGTTCTGCTGGACGCGGCGTACGACTCATCGCCTCGGGATCTCCGGGACAACTGGGTCGCGGTGACGAGCCTCGCCGTCGTCAGCGTGGTCCTGACGACGGTCGTGGTCGCCGTGGTCGCGCGCGCGCTCGTGCCCGCGATGCCGTGGGCGGCCGCCATCACCCTCGGCGCCATCGTGTCGCCGCCCGACGCCGCCGCCGCGACCGCGGTCCTGCGGCAGCTCCGGCCGCCGCATCGCATCCTGACGATTCTCGAGGGCGAGAGCCTCTTGAATGACGCCAGCGCCCTGTTGATCTACCGGGTCGCCGTCGGCGCGGTCGCGATGAGCTCCTTTTCGATCTGGAGCCTCGCGCCCACGCTTCTGCTGGTCGTCATCGGGAGCATCGTGGTCGGGCCCGTGCTGGGATGGCTGGTCCTGTGGCTGACGAAAAACGTGCGGGACGCGCCGACCGCCATCATTCTCCAGTTCATCGGCGCGTTCGGCGTGTGGATCCTCGCCGACCGGCTCGGCCTTTCGAGCGTCCTCACGATGGTGGTGTTCGCCGTCTTCGTCGCCCGGCGCGCTCCCGAGCGGACTCCTGCGCGGTTGCGCCTCCCGGCGTACGCCGTGTGGGACACCGCGGTCTTCCTCTTGAACGTGCTCGCGTTCGTGTTCATCGGCCTGCAGATCCGCCCGATTCTGACGGGCCTCGAGCCGGACACACGCACGCGATATTTCGCCGTCGCGGGCGTGGTGGTCGCGACCGTGATCGTCGTGCGGATCGTCTGGGTGATGACGCACAACGCGATCGCGCAATGGAACATCCGACGGTTCGGCTTTCATCCGCGGCGGCCGATTTCGCCTCCGACCTTCGGAGGCGGCCTGGTCATTTCGTGGTCCGGCATGCGGGGCATCATCACGCTCGCCGCGGCGCTCGCCCTTCCGGAGAGCGCGGGCGCGGGAGGCTTTCCGTACCGCGACCTCATCATCCTGACGTCGTTTGCCGTGGTCATCGGGACGCTCGTCCTGCAGGGGCTCACGCTCGGACCTCTCATCCGGAAACTCGATCTCCACGATGACGATCCGGTCGGGCGGGAGACCGAAACGGCGCGAGACCGCGCGCTGGAAGCGGCGCTGGCGACCTTCGCCGGGGACGCGTCCCCGGCGGCCGAAGCGGTCCGCCAGGAATTCGGGGCGCATCTGAGCCACGCCACATCGGGTTCGGAGGCCTCGGAAAATCGAACCGCCACCCACGACGAAATTCACCGGCGCGCCCTGGCCGCGGCGCGCCGGGTTGCCTTCGACATGAGGGCTCGGGATGAGATCGGCGATGCCGCCTTTCATCGGCTCGAGGAAGAGTTCGACTGGGTGGAGATGGGGAGCGGAAAGCCCGGGTAATCCGCACGGGCTGCATGTTACGGAGCGAGGAGGCGTCATGCCGAAGTGGGAGTTCGAGCCCGGTCATACCGCCGCGGAGTTTCGCGCGCGCCACATGATGGTTACGTGGGTGCGCGGGCACTTCAAGGACGTCCACGGCACCCTGGATTTTGATCCGCAAAATCCGCGAGCCGCGTCCGTCGAGGTGACGATCGACGCGAACCGGCTCTGGAGCGGCGAGCCGGACCGGGACGTTCATCTGAAGTCCGCGGATTTCCTCGACGTGGCGAACCACCCGACGATTACCTTCAAGGCGTCCGGTGCCGAGCCTCGCGGCGCGGATGAAGCGTCCTTTCGCGGCGACCTGACGATTCGCGGCGTGACGAAACCCGTATCGCTCGACGTCCGCTATCTCGGCCAGTGGCAGACGCCGTGGTGGGAAGACGGCGTGGACAAGGGCCCGAAGACGCGCGCGGGGTTCGTCGCGACCGCCCGGATCAACCGGAAGGACTTCGGCGTGAATTGGAACGACGTGCTCAGTCGCGGCGGCGTCGTGGTGAGCGATGACGTGGACATAACGATCGACGCGGAGGCGATTCTGGAGTCCTGACGTCTTGTTGGAGGCCCGAGCACGAACATCTGAGGGAACGGCGTCCGTCCTGATTGGCTGATTTCGACCTCGTGATCGCGGGCGTTCGACGGATGGCTTCGGCCCTTTTAGAGAGAAGGGCCCATGGGACCGCAACGGGCCGGGAGCTGTCGCCGGCGCGACGAAAACCTCTTCCTGGTCGGCCCAACGGCCCCATCAATCGGAGCGCAAGAGTGGGTCGCTACTTCTCCTGTCGGCGGATGCTGATCGCGGCGGTGCCGATCTTGACCCTCGCGGAAGATTTGGCGGCAACCGCCTTCCCGTTCTGTTCTGCCGTCCTCGGGACAAAAAGCACTGTCAACCGATCCCCCGCTCCGGACCTCGCGAACGTCGCGCGAAGGGCGGTGTCGATCCGGAAAGTCACGGAGGCCGCGCGGAACTCTCCGTGCGGGTGCTCGCCTCGAATTCCCTGACCGAAGAGCGCCAGGTTTCCCACGTAGTGCGGGCTCTTGAACTGCGGAGTCTCACCAGCAGGCAAGCCGACGTAGACCTCCCAGAACACGTCTGGCTGGCGGTCGGCCTCGATGTCGGACAGGTCGAGGATCAGCCCGGGGTCCTTGCCGCGCAACAGGGTCGTGAGCCGCTCCCGGAATTCCCGGATGTCGATCTCCCACGGGGCGGGATCCGGGCCGGGTCCGATGACGGGAGGAATCGGCAGCTTGAAGATCTTCTCGATAATCCAGTGCGGGATCGGAATGATACGGACGCAGTACTCCTTCACCTGCGGCGGCTCGCCCTGGTAGCTGTATTTGAGTTGTTCCTTCGCGCGAAGGACGTCGCAGCCCGTGAGCTCGACCTTGGTTCCCGTCTCGTCGAAGAAGGTAAATTTCGTCGTCTTCCAGGCGGCGTCGCCGAGCGGATCGGTTCGTCCGCCGCCCTTCGCGAGCCAGAGATCCCACAGTCGGTCGATGTTCGCGTGGTGCAGCCAGAAGATCGGGTCGGCGGCCGCCGTCGGGACGCTCCCCATCAGGCCGCCTATAGAGACGTGCACGGCGCCGTGAGGCGTCCCCTCGAGCACGCTGCGGAAATCGTGGTACGCGATCTCCGAGTCGGCGAGCGTCGTGTCGACGGTGGAAGCGCCCAGCGCGGCCGTTCCGGTATTCCATCCGAAGCCCCGGTTGGACTCGTAGAGCCAGTTTGCGGGCGTCGACGGCGACCGGAACGGTATCGGGAGCTTCCTCTCCGCCGCCTTCTCGTAGTTCCAGTAGGGGAGAGCCCAATTTGCGTCGCCGGACATCTTCCGGACGATCCGCTCGAAGTACCAGAGGTACATCCGATGCCACGAGAAGAAGAAATCAGTCCCGTGCTGGCACGTGTTCCACGCGACGCCCGTACCGGAAGGGGCGCCGTGGATCGCCGCCTGATAGGTCCAGCTCAGCGGATCGGTCGCCGGCAGCGCTTTCATGGCCTTGATCGCCTTCGCGTAAGACTTGAGAACGGAGCTCGAGGCGGGGAGAAGGCCGACGTCGCGCCGGAGATAGGGCGGCCCCGCAAAGAGCCAGTCGGGGTGAAGCAGGGAGGACCCAACCAGAGTCGCGGTGGCCACTCCGGTCCGCGCAAGAAATCGACGCCTGGTGATCTCGCTTGCAGCCATGCTCGCCTCCGTTCGGGGGCGGTCCAATCGTCGCCCTCTCAGTACATCGCGGATGGGGTCGAGGAGGGCTAGTAAATGTTCAAGTCGTTCGGAGGTGCGTCGGGTCAGTCCAGAAGTCCTTTTTGACCGGAGGTGCCCGAAGGGACTCAACGGTCGCCGCCGTTGGACCCGTGCCGCAGCAATGGTAGGTTCGGCCTGAGGCGTCGGGGCCTCAAAAAACACGGCAGGAGCCAAAGGAATGAGACATTTGATTCTGGGCGGAACCGGAACCGTGGGAAGCGTCGTCGTCCGCGGGCTTCTCGAGAAGGGCGAGACGGTCCGCGTGCTGACGCGCAGCGCCGACCGGGCGCAGGCGCTTCCGAAGGGAGCCGAGGTCGTTCTCGGCGACCTGACGGACCCGGCGACCTACGACAAGATCTTCACGGGTGACGACACCCTGTTTCTTCTCACGGCGAACGGGCCCACCGACCTGATGGAGGGCCTGGCGGCCGTCAACGAGGCGAAGCGGACGAAGGCGAAGCGCGTCGTCCACCTCTCGATCCACGACGTCGAGAAGTGCCCCGAGGCGCCGCACTTCGCGAGCAAGATCGCGATCGAGCACGCCCTGAAGGAAAGCGGCCTGCCGCACACGATCCTCCGGCCGAATAACTTCTACCAGAACGACTACTGGTTCAAGGACGCGATCCTCCAGTACGGCGTCTATCCGCAACCCATCGGCGGCGTCGGCCTTTCCCGCGTGGACTCGCGCGACATCAGCGAAGCCGCGGTTCGCGCATTGACCGACGGCAGCCATGCCGGGAAGACCTACGCGCTGGTCGGTCCGGACGCGGTGACGGGCGAGAGCTGCGCCGCGGAGTTCGCGAAGGCGCTCGGAAAGCCGGTCGCGTACGGCGGCAACGATCTCGGCGCCTGGGCGAAGAGCATGGCGCCTTACATGCCCGCGTGGGCGGTGTACGACTACGCGATCATGTACGCGATGTTCCAGGCGAAGGGCTTGAAGGCGACCCCGGCGCAGCTCGACGAGACCCGGGCGATCCTCGGCCGGGAGCCGCGCAGGTTCTCGGACTTCGTCGGAGAGACCGCCGCCACCTGGAAAGCCTGATCGGAAGAGGCGACGTTGAGGGTCCTGCCTCAGCGGCGCTCGCCCACGGCTCGCCGGAGAGCCGCGGAGGGCGAGAGCACGCGCACGATCGTCATTGCACTTCTGGCCAACGTCGTCATCGCCGTCGCGAAGCTGATTGCGGGATTGAGCTCCGGATCCACCGGCATGCTGGCCGAGGCGGCGCATTCCGCCGCGGACTCGGCGAACGAAGTTTTTCTCGCGATCGGGCTGCACCGCGATCGCAAGCCCGCGGATGCGACGCATCCCCTCGGCCACGGACGCGAGCGATTCCTCTGGGCGTTCATGGCCGCGATCGCGTCGTTTCTGATCGGCGGATGCCTTTCCATCGCCCTCGCCATCACCCATCTGAAGGCCGGCCACCCCGTCGAAGGCGGCGCGGCGGCGTGGATCGTCCTCGGAATCGCGTTCATCGCGGATGGAGCTTCGTGGCTGCAGAGCATCCGGCAGGCGCGCCGCCAGGCGAAGGAATATGGGATCAGCCTGTGGCGCTATCTGGTCGTCTCGAGCGACCCTGTCGTGCGCGCGGTCGTCGTCGAAGACAGCGCCGCGCTGGTCGGCCTCGTTCTGGCCGCGGGAGGGCTGCTGCTGAGCCGCATCCTCGGCTCGAGCGTGCCGGACTCCGTGGCGTCGCTGCTGATCGGCGTGTTGCTGGCGGTGACCGCCTTCGGCCTGGCGCGTCCGCTGGCGGATTTCCTCGTGGGACGGTCGATCCCGGAACCCCTCTTCGAGAGGCTGCAATCGATCGTCCGGGATGACCCGGCGATCGAAAAAGTCCTGTCTCTCCGCGCCATGTACTCGGGCCCGGAAGAAGTGATCGTCGTGGCCAAGATTCATCCGTCTGGCAGCCTGAGCATCGAGCAGCTCACACAGGCGATGGACGACCTGGACCGGAGGATCCGGGAGGCGCTTCCTGTCGTGGCGGACGTCTTCCTCGACGTCACGGCGCACCGAAGTGAAACCGAATCTCGCGCCTAGCTTGCGCGGTGGATTCCCTCAGCGAGGGTGTCTTCGGATCACACCCCGGCAATCAGATACCGGAAGCGGTTCTCGATCCGGTACCCGCCCGTGGAAAGACGGAAGGGCGTCAGGGCTTCGACGACCGCGGCGCGCACGCGTCTCTCGCCGGAGAAGTTGATCGCTCGCGCGGCCGGGCCGGCCGACAGGACCCCGCGGACGGCGGACTCGAGATCCGGGTAGACGAATGGCATGTCCACCTCCTCGATCTCCCCCGGCTCGAGTCCCGCCTGGCGCGCGGTGGCGCGGAGGGCGTCCGGATCGTTCAAGGAGAGTGGACCGGGTGAGCCGGGATCGGACGGCGGCATCAGGGATCCGACCGCGCTCGTGTAGGCCAGGGCCTCGCAGTCGTTCGGGTCCCCCCAGACGGCGATGAAGACGGACCCTCCGGGAGGGACGACGCGCGCCGCTTCTGCCAGCGCGCGCCGGGGATCCTCCGCGTACTGAAAGGCATTGAACCCCGTGACGATGTCGAACGACGCGTCCTCGAACGGGAGGTCTTCCATCTGGTTGACGAAGAATCGCCCCCCGGGAGTGCGGCGCCGCGCGATCTCCACGAGGGGCCCCGATGCGTCGATTCCTTCGACGGAGGCTCCGGTTCGCGCCGCGATCTGGCAGAAGAGGCCCGCGCCGCAGGCGACGTCGAGCAGGCGATGTCCGGGGCCGATCGGAAGCCGCGCGAGGGCCGCTTCGTAGAGCGGCATCGCGGTCGCCTCCTGAAATCGCGCCCAGTCGTCCGCCCGGCGTCCCCACCATTCGCCCGCGGCCTTCGCGGAGCCGCTCGTCATGACCATCGCCCTACTTCTTCGAGCCCGTCTTCGCGTTGCGCGGGTCGTCGGCCGGGTTGACGTACTTGAACTCGACGGGACCCATGCCGTGAAGGACGATCGTCGTCTTCTCCTTCGCGAAGGCGTAGTGGTTCGCGCCCGCCGGCATCCTCGCGAAACCGCCCACTCCGAGCGGCTGGGCGGCGGCGCGGTCGAGCGTGTCGCCCATCCCCATGAAGAGCCGGCCGGAGACCACCGTGACGTTCTCGTCGGTGGGGTGCGAGTGCGCGGGCACGTCATAGCCGGCGGGGAACAGGAGACGAACCGAATACGGCTCCGCCGCCATCGGATTGCCCGCGAGAACGACGATCTGCGCGCCGGGAGGCAGAAACGGCGGGGCCGGGCCCCACTTCGCGTCCGCCAGTGCCTGCAGGGCGTGCTCGTGCTGCGCGGGCGCTCCGGGCGCCGGCGGGGGCGCGGCGCCCGCGCGAGCCGCCAGGACGGTCAGAGACAGGGCCGTGATCCCCATTCGAAGAGCCTTCATGGGAGTCCTCTCTTTCGCTCTCGTTCGCGGCCGGAAAATCGGCCGCAGGGAGAGAGTGCGCGAGAACGGCATTGCCGGGCTTCCCCTCTTCGGGTCATTTCGCTCGAAGGACGGAAATGGCCCGTTCGGGCCAGAGGAGGTCCGCTGCTCAGCGGTTCGAGAGACCGATCAACCCGGGAGAAGATTTTCCCGCGCCGCCCGGGCGACGGCGGCGGCCCGGGACGGGGCGTCGAGCTTCGTCAGGATGTTCGCGACGTGCCGGTGCACCGTGTGGTCGCTGACGAAGAGCCGCGCGGCGATCGCCTGGTTCGTCAGGCCGAGCGCGACCAGCTGGAGCACTTCGCTCTCGCGCCGCGTCAGAAGAGAAGGCGTCGCGCGTCCCTTGCGCCCGTCGCCTCCCGACGTCGGCTGCTTGCGGGCGGCCTGGCCCTTCTCCAGCTCCGCGAGGATCTCGCGGACTCGGGCGATTTCGGTTTTTGCCTTCATGCCGAGCAGCGGCTCCAGAGCCCGCCGCGCCTCGGAGCGGGCCTCCTCGGTCCGGCCGAGGGATGCGAGCGTCTGCGCGAGCGCGATGCGGGACCGCGCGGTCTCGAAGGGCGCGCCGCTCTGCTGGAACCGGTCGACCGCGTCCTCGAAGGCCTGGCGGGCGGATTCGAGATCGCCGTCCGCCGCGGCCGCGAGCCCCGAGGCATGCCGCGCGGACGCGAGCAGCGGGGACGTGCCCACCTCCAACGCGATGACAGAAAGCTGCGCGAGCGCCGCGGCCGCCTGTTTTCCCTGACCGAGCGCGAGACGGGCGCGGATCTGCAGCTCGAGACCGGTCGCCCGTTCGACCCGGTTGTGCTCGGGGATGCGCCGCAGATAGCGCTCCGACAGGTCGGCGGCCGTCCGCGGGTCGCCGCGGTCGAGTGCGATCTCCGCCCTGCCGAGAGCGGCCTGGGGATGGGAACCCGCGCGGGCGAAGAGCTCGGCCGCTTCGTCCAGTCGGCCCTGGCGGCGCCGCAGCTCCGCGAGCCGGACGAGCCCTTCCGACGTCATCGCCGGCCGGGAAGCGGCCAGCTCCTCGGTCGCGAGCGTGAGCTCCCGGTCCGCCTCGCTCCACGTCCCGCGCCACATGCAGACGGACGCGTATTGCGTGCGACACACGGCGAAGAGAGGGCGCAGGCCCCACTTCACGCAGAACGCCTTCAGACGCGTGCACCATTGCACGGCGCGGTCGAAGTCCCGGACGCGCTCGCACGCGGCGATCAGGTAGCAGCACGCGAGGCCGATCAAGACCGGGTCGTGCAGCTCGCCCGCGAGCACGGCCGCGTTGACTTCGTCGAGATCGCGCATCCCTTCGGCGACGTCGCCCGCGGTGACCTTCGCGAAGCCGGCGAGCGCGCGGCCCAGCATCTCGTGGTCCGACGATCCGATCGCCTGCCCGACGCGAACGGCTTCGCGCGCGTGCTCGAGCGCCTGGGCCGGATCCGAGTGCTCGAGCAGGGCGAAGACGCCTTCGCGCAGCGCGAGCCAGGCGTGCTCCGGGCCGTCGGGAAGGCCATCGAGGAGGCGGCGGGCGCGCCGGAGCCAGCCGCTCGCGACCGCGCTCTCGCCTCGAAAGGCCGCGTAGTCCCAGGCGACCCAGACCGCCAGGCGCGCGGCGGCGGCGCGTTCGCCACGCTGGCGGTAGAGCGCATACGCGCGTTCGCGCGAGTCGAAAACGGTGTCGCCGCGGTCGAGCCACCAGGCCGAAAGCCCCAGTCCTTCGAGCGCTTCGGGCGACTCCTCCCGGGCGAGCGCGCGCTCGAAAGCGGAGTTCGCGTCGTCCCAGGCGCCGCGCGCCAGGGCATCGCGTCCGGATTTCATCTCCGACGATCCCGCCCGCGGCGTCACGCGGGGATTATGGCGCAGCGGGGCCCGCGCCAGGCTGGAGCGACGCTCGGCGCATCCGCCTCCCGGAGGGTGCGCTTGACAATCGATTGAACGACGTTCAGAATAATGAACGATGTTCATAACACGAGCGGCTTCGCGAAGGCAGGAGCAGCGGGACGAGCTCCGAGGGGAAATCCGGGAAGCGGCGCGGGCCATCTTTGTCCGCGACGGTTATCAGGGATTTTCGATGCGCAAGCTGGCGGCGGAGATCGGCTGCTCCCCCGGATCGATCTACCTCTACTACCTGAACAAGGAAGACCTGTTTCGGAACCTGGTCGACGAGAGTTTCTCCCGGTTGAGCCAGTCGCTCGAATCGGTCGCGGACGAGTCCCGAACCGATCCCGTCGCACGCCTGAAGCAGGGCGCGAATCTGTACGTGAACTGGGGCTGCGCCCACCCCAACGATTACCAGATCGCCTTTCTGCTGTCCGACGCGAGCACGGGACCCTACAAGACGCACCAGGCCTTCGATGTCTTGCGCGCCATGGTCGCCGATTGTTTGCCGGCGGGGAGAAATCGTAAGAGCCGCGTCGAGACGACCAGTCAGGCCATCTGGGCCGCCATTCATGGAATTACAACACTTTTGATTCAACGGCCCTCCTTTCCCTGGAGCTCAAAGGCGTCAGTCGTTCGCCAGGTCATCGAGAGCGCCGTCGACGGGGCAGTCATGGACGCCAGCGAACGGCTCGCGCTCCGAGGCCGCAATGTCTGACCTCGCTCGCGGCAGACGGTCTACCCCCTGGCAAGGCCTCGCCGCCGGGCGACGGAGCTCCGTGCGCGAATCTCTACCGATCTTGCTCGCCGCCGCCGTCTCGCTCCCGTTCGCCAATGGCGGTCACTCGCTGTCTTTCGCTGCCTTCCTCGCACCCATCTTTCTTCTCCGGTTCACCCGCGGAGTACGGCCGGTCTTCGGACTCGCCGTGGCGCTTCTGCTGCAATCCATCGCTTTCGCAATCCAGTTTCGGGGGATGATTCCCGTCCCCGGCGCGATCCTGGCCGTGATCGTCCTCGTCTACGGGATCGCGTTGACAGTCCCCTACATCGCTGACCGGCTGATCGCCCGTCACCTTCGCGGCTGGTCTGCGACGCTGGTGTTTCCCTGTGCCTGGGCTGCGAACGACTATCTGATCTCGCTGTCTCCCTACGGCAGCTGGGGAGCGGCCGGGTATTCCCTCTATGGGAATCTTCCATTGCTCCAGGTGCTCGCAGTGACCGGGCTGTGGGGCCTGACGTTTCTCATCGGGTGGGTTGCCGCGTCGGCGAATCGCGTCTGGGAGCTCGGGGCGCAATCGCCGATCGCGCTTCGCGGCGCGGCATGGACCGCCGGAGTCGTCGCGGCCGTGTCTATGGCGGGCGCCGCCCGCCTCGTCTTTTTCCCGCCGGACGCGCCGACCGTGCGAGTTGCCTCGCTCTCGCGAATCGATATGACGCTGCACCCGGATCCCAAGGTCGTCGGACGCTTCTTCGGACAGCGGCCGCTGTCGCAAGAGGAGGTCGCGACGATTCGATCGCGCGCCGGCGCAATCGACAGCGATCTTCTGGAACGTGCTGCTCGAGAAGCGCGAGCGGGCGCGCGGATCGTCTTCTGGGGGGAAGCGAACGCCCCCGTGCTCGCGGAAGACGAAGCGGATCTGGTTCAGCGGGGCGCGACCCTCGCGAAGGGATCGGGGATCTACCTTGGAATGACGCTCGCCGTGTGGAACCGCACAGCGAAACTCCCGTTTGGAAACAAGTTCGTGTTTATCGGGCCGGACGGCCGCACGGCCTGGGAGTACTACAAGGCGCACCCTGTTCCCGGTGGAGAAGCCGCGATCTCGATCCTGGGCGACAGCAGACTGCGGGCCGTCGACACTCCTTACGGACGCATCACTTCGGTCATCTGCTTCGACGCAGACTTTCCGCACCTGCTTGCCCAGGCGGGCGCCCTGCGAGCCGATATTGTTCTCGACCCCTCCAACGACTGGAAGGCTATCGACCCGTGGCATACGCAGATGGCGAGCTTTCGCGCGATCGAACAGGGGGCCAGCCTTGTCCGCCAGACGAGCCAGGGCCTCTCGGCCGCGTTTGACTACCAGGGTCGCTCGCTCGCCGCGATGGACCACTACCTGGCCGCGGAGCGCGTGATGATCAGTCAGATTCCGACGCGAGGCGTGCGCACGTTGTATTCGCGTTTCGGCGACTGGTTTGGATGGCTGTCGCTTGGGGGTCTCGCGGCGCTCGTTGGCTGGGTGCGGATCCGAAAACGGCGCTCGAGGGCGGAGGAGACGGTGCCTGCAGGCGCCGAATCCACCGGTCGTGGTTTCCCAGGCGTCGAGACCGCGCACTCCTGACTCGCTGCCCGGGGCGGCCCAGCCTCCGTAGCGTGCACTTCTGCAGCAGCGTCCTGAATCCTCCTTGACTCGATCAATCGGGTTCGGGGAGTATCTGCCCAATTCCTGCCGAGGTCGCTCATGGAACGGGCCGACGAGAATCCGCTCTCCTGCGATCGGGACGACGCGATCGCCGCGATTCATGCGTGCATTCTGGGAGTCTGCTTTGCCGGCGGTCTGGCGCGAACCGAGGCGGACGACGTCGCCCAGGACGTGTGGGAGTGGGTGCTGCGGAACGGATCCTTCGCATCCGCCGCCGCCGCTCCGTGGATCGCGGCCGTCACGCGGAACTTCGTCATGCGCTTTCGCCGCAGCACCAGCCGGAGGCGGTACAGGGAGGGCGTGGCCCTCGAGATGGTTCCGGAGCCCCAGGCGGACGTCGACGGCTCGGGGCTCGAAGCCAATGAGCTGCTCGACAGGGTCGCGACCCTGCTCCCGGCGAAGGAACGAAACCTGCTGATCCTCGTCCGAAAGGGCCACAGCCTCGCCCATGCGGCCGAGCTCCTCGGAATCCCCCGGGGGAGTCAGGCGTACTACGGCGGCCGGCTCGTTCGGATCGCGCGACGGGCCGTTCGGGATCGCCGACTTCGACCTTCCGTCCGTGAGCTCTAGACCGGGGAGAGAGTCACGATCCACGGCCCTCTGATCACAGCCGAGGCGGCCGCCGCGCCGCGCCATCGGCCGTACTCGCTTCCCAACCGACGCAAACGGCCGATCCTCCGTATCAACCAGAAGGTCTAGACTCTCTTCTGGAGGCGCCCTCATGAAATGCGCCGTGGCCCTTTGCGTTCTGCTCGCCGTTTGCTCCGTGGTCCTCGCAGACACTCCCGCTCCGCCCGGTTCTTCGCGCGATCCGGCCTCCGCGCTACTCAACGATCTCGTCCGGATGACCAGAGCAGGGTCCTCGGACGCCTCGGTCCTCGCCTACGCCCGTGCGCATCGCCTGGACCTTCCGCCGGAAATCAGCGACGCCCGTCTGCGATGGCTCCGGAAGTCCGGGGTCAGCGAGATGGTGGTCCGTTATCTGGCAGCGATCGACGTGAGAGCTTCGGATGTCGAGGCGCCCGAAGGCGTGACGGAACGTTCCGGCACCGAGGAAGACGGGACGCGTTCCCGCGGCCCTGACTCGGCCGAAAACGAGGGCGACGTCGGCTCGGAGGATGTCCTGCGCGGTGACGTGGCGGCCGATGACGGGGGCTCGGGTTTCTCGTATCGCGACCGCGACGCGTATGCGGACTACGGCTACGACGCTGGCTACGACTATGGGTACAACCCGTACTTCGGTTATCCCTACCCGTACTCTTTCCCGGCCTACTTCATCGGCAGCGGCGACTTCTTTCGGCGATTCCCGCGCCGGGATCGTGGCGGTCGTCGAGATCATCGATTCGACGGCGGGCACCGCCGCGACCGGGCGGACGGCGGAAGATTCCACGAGTCGTGGCGGGATCGGGGCTTTGATGGCCGCCGGGGAGGAGACTCCGTCGCCGGGAGCTCCCGCGGGTTCGGTCGTGCGCGGGACGCGCGCGCATTCGGCCGCCCGGCGGACGCGCGCGGATCCGGCCGCCCGCCGATCGCGCGCGGATTCGGTCGCGGTGTTCCCGGAAGCCGCGGCCACGTGATCGGCCCGCGCGGTTCCGGAGTGCCGGCGCCGGCACGCGGCAATTTCTCAGCCGGTTTTCGAGGGCCTCGCGGCGGATCCGCCGGGAGCGGCTTTCGGCATCCCTCTCCGTCTGGCCCTCGAGCCGGAGGCGGGTTCAACCGGGGATCGAGCGGGATGAGCGGAGGAGGACGGGGTCGGGGGAGACGGTAGGCCGCCGGGAACGTCAACCCCTCACGGCTGAGCCTCAGACCGGGGGAAGTGTCAGCGTCCTCCCTCGATCTCAGCGAGCACCGCGTCCAAAGCGGGATCGTGCCCCGCGAAGTAATCCGTGGAGGTCAACGCCGCAGGGAGATCCGGGGGAATCCAGGCGCGCGCGTCGCGGGCTGCCGTCTGATTGAAACCCGATGAGAGAGTCCCGCGCAGCCCGCTGTACGGCAGCCGGAAGGGCGCCTCATTGCCGTAGTGGGTCGGGCGCGATCCCGTCGGTTCTCCGGCGAAGGTCACGGGGGCGAGCCGAGAGAGGCTGCTGACGAACGTCTGAGCGGCCGAATAGGTCTGACGGCCCGCGATGACGTAAAGCCGATGACCCGGCTCGCCGGCCCATCCCGCCAGCACGCGCCACAGGGGCGGCAGCAGCTCCGCGTTGCCGCCGTTGTTGTTTCTCACGTCGACGACGACCGCCCGGGCGCGCGAGCGCATCAGCTCCCGCCGCAGGCGCGCCGCGAACGCGGCCAGCGACTCCTTTTCCGAGTCCTGAACCGCGTTGAAGAGGACGTATGTCGCGCGCCGGCGGGGGAGGGTGTGAATCCACCAACTCTCGTCCATCCGGCGCAGATAGTCCGGCGCGGCCGCCGGCGAGGAGACCTCTCCGGGCCGCAGCTTCGTTTCGAGCTTCGCCGGGTCGACCGGAGCGCTCCGCACGTTCGTCGTCATGGGTTTCCCGGCGGCGTCTTCCCACCCGATTTCCACGCTCGATTCGCGGACGCGAGCGCCGATCGCCTCCAGGTATTCCGCGAGCGTGAGGTAGAGGGGCGCGGCCCAGCGAAAGCTCATGTCGTTGTCGCGCGATACGTATTCGCGCATGCGGTCCAGAGCATCCGTCGCCGCGACTCCGCCGATCGAGAGGACTCTCCGGCCGATGAGCTCCGGGTGCTCCGTCGAGGCGACCACGAACAACCCGTCCTCGAAGAGGTAAAGCCGGAGCGGGAGCGCCGAAAGGTCGCCCCGCCGCATGCCGAAAGGCCAGACGAGCGAGTGTCCGTCCTCGAGCATCGCGGCGAGCCGCTGGAATCGGACTGTTAGCTGGGAATCGGAGAGACGCTCGATGTCCTTCTCGAGCGCCGCCGCGGATGATCGAAAATTTTCGGGTAGGGGAGTTCGGCGGTACACGGGATGGACGCGGCTGATTTCCAACTCGAAGAACTGAAGATCGGATCGCCAGCCCGCGGCCCGATCGGACGGAGCCAACTCTCCGGCGAGACGTTTGAACTCCGGGTGCGATCGAAGGCTCTCGAACGCCGCATCGGCCGCGATCTTCGGCCGGAAGCGGTAGCCCTCCGCGAGCGCCTGGTCGAGCCGCGACAGCGCCTCTTCGGATCGCCCCGCGCGCGCCAGGTTCCGGGCAATCTCGTACTCGCCTTCCGCCCGATCGACGAAGCCGAGCCGGATCGCTTCCTCGAGAGCCGGCACGCCGCGCTCGACGTCTCCAGTCTCGAAGAGCGCCCGCCCCAACCCCGCCCACGCGCGCCCGTCCTTCGTTTCCTCTTTGACCAGGCGCCCGTTCTTTTCGGCCGCCCTGTCGAAATGCTTTTCCTCGAAGTCGGCTGCCGCTTCGGCGCTGAGGCGCCGATAAAGCCTCGCGCGCTCGACGGCGGTGGGCGGCAGGCGCGGCGATTCGGACGGAGCACGCGAGGGGATCATCCAGACCGCCAGGGCCGCGGCGGCCAGGACGCGAAGACGAGCCGGCATCGGGACTTCTAACGCGAACGCGCCGGAAATGTTCCGGCGAGGCCGGGAACGGCGCGGTCCCGCGTATCATCCGGCAGATTCCTGGAGGTGAGCCGTGACGTCTTCACGATCGCTGCGGGGCTTGTGTCTGATGGCTGTTCTGGCGATCACGCCTGTCCTGCTCGCGCAGGCCGGAGGGGATCCCGCGGCTCGCATCGCCGCCCAGCGCGACGCCATGGCGACGTTCGCGTTCATGGATGGCGTCTGGCGCGGTCCTGCGGCCACCACGCTTCCGTCGGGAGAGAAACACGCCGTCACCCAGACGGAGCGGATCGGTCCTTTTCTGGATGGTTCGGTCAGGGTCATCGAAGGGCGGGGCTATGGGTCCGACGGCAAGGTCTCCTTCAACGCGCTCGGAATCATCTCGTTCGATCCGGAGACGCGCGCCTATTCGATGCGGTCGTATGCCATGGGTCACGCGGGGGACTTTGCGATTCGCCGCACCGACGACGGATTCATCTGGGAGATTCCGGCCGGCCCGATGACGATCCGCTACACCGCCACGGTCAAGGACGGAAAGTGGCGCGAGGTGGGAGATCGCATCGTGCCGGGCAAAGAGCCTGCGCGATTTTTCGAGATGAACCTCGTCCGCGTCGGCGACAGTGAATGGCCGGGAGGCGGGTCGATCAAGCCGAAGTAGCCGGTCCGCGGTATTAAGCCGCCCGTCCGGGAAAGAGGGCCCTCGGTCCCGATCTTCCGACTCCGAGACTTCCGTTGCGACAGAATCCGGCCGGAGGTTTTATGTCTCGACTGACCGCGTTTTTCTCCGCCGTTCTCCTTCCCCTCATTTTCGCCGGTGCGTCTGCCGCCCTCCCGGGAGAAGCGGCCCCGGCGACTCCCAGGCCCGGGAGTCCCGCGGCCGCGACACTCGCCCGGATCGCGGGACTCGCGGGAGACTGGGCCGGCACCGCCGAGTGGTCGGGAGCGCGGACGGGAAGTTATGCGCTGAAGGCGCGCTACTACACGACGGGATACGGGTCCGCCGTCGTCGAGGACCTCATTTCTGAGGGCGTCCCGTCGATGACCTCCGTCTACCACCTCGACGGTTCCGACTTACGGATGACGCACTACTGCGGAACACGAAATCAGCCTCGTCTCAAGGCTTCGAAGATCGACGTCGCGGAAGGAGCGATCGATTTCACCTTCGTCGACGCGACCAACCTCGACTCGCCGGATGCGCCGCACGTGACGGGCCTCGAGTTGCGGTTCGGCGACGGGGACCATTTCACGATGACGTTTCTCTTCGAAGGCGGCGGCAAGTCGTCCCGAGAGCGGATCTCCCTGCAGCGCGTTCGCCTGAAAGCTTGAGCGGAGACGGCTAAGAGTTCCTCTCCTGTGCCCTCATTCCGCGCGGCCAGGGGCCGAAGTGCCGGACGGCCAGCGCGATCGGCAAGCCCACGCAGGTCATGTGGACGAGCAGCGGAACCGGCCAGAGCGCCGGTAGCGTTCGCTTGACGTTCGTGAGGTAGAGGGTCCTTACGACCTGCGTCAGCGGGATGACGCCGCGGTACATGACGAGCAACCACACGATGCCGAAGAGAAGGCCGGCCGGCACGGCCCACTCGACCATCGCCGGAATCCGACGGCTCAGCCAGTAGAAGATCGCGGTGGCGGTGAAGGCGACGCCAAAGTGCATCGCGAGCCCGAGAGCGGCCGTAGCGGCTCCCTTTTCGAAAGTGACCGGCCCGAGGAGCGCGCCGGCGATCCCCTGCAGCATGCGCATCGGTGAGCTGCCGCTGACGATCGAGATGATGATGGCGGAAGTGATGTCGAGCACGCCACAGATCAGACCGCCCATGAGGATGGCGCGGCCGGCGCTTCGGGCCGGACGAGATCCGGCAGTGTCGGAAGCGTTCACGCGGGCGGAGAATCCAACCGGGAGGCCGCGAAGGCCTTCGGCGTTGCAATCGAGAACGATGGAGGTTTCACGGAAGGCTCAGTTTCCCCGGGAACCCCCGCCCGGCGCAACGCCAAATTGACGTCCGGCCACGGGGACTCCTCGACGATCGCCTGACTTCTTCGCCGTGGCCGTTGCCCGCCCGGCGGTTTTGACCCGCGATAATCTTCCGGCGAAATCCCCGGACGAAAGATTGGAGTCATCGGGTGATCGACTCAGAGACTCTCGGGAGCAACAGTGTGGCCCGCCGGCTGCCGCGCTGGCCGCTCGTTTTCGGGATGTGCGCCCTCGCCGCGACCGGGTGCAGTCTCCGCATCCAGGTCCCGAGATACGCCGTTTCGAGCAGGCCGCCGGCGGCCCACCTGATCGCCGGAGTGTCCCGCGTCGACATCACCCCTCCCGCCGGATTTCCGATGGGCGGCCATTCTCTCGGCGGGCGGTTCTCGCGCGGCCACTGGGGAAGGCTCTACGCGCGGGCGTTCTACTTCCGCGACGCGGACGGAAATTCGGTCACGCTCGTCAGCGCCGATCTCTTCGCCATCTCCGCCGGTCTTCAGGAAGACGTGGCGAGCCTCGCCAATCGCGGGTTTCCAACGAACGGTGCGGCGCTGACCTCGGAGGAGCGTCAGCGGGCGCGGCATGCCGGAGTCCTGGCTCCCCGCCCCTGCCCGGTCGTGCGATCCCATCCCGACGTCGGAAGGCACAATCTGGTCCTGGCGGCGACGCACACGCATCAGTCCCCCGGCAACTACCTCTCGTCCTCCTTCTACAACGGCTTCGCGTCTCAGTATCCCGGCTTCGCGCGCGAACAGTTCGATTTTCTGAGCCTCCGCATCGCCTGTGCGGTCGCGCTCGCCGCGGACGACGCCGACGCGCATTCCGGCGACCCGGTCACCCTGACCTGGTCGGAAAAGCGAAATGTCGAAGGACTGGCGCGGAACCGGGCAGTCAGTTCGCTGAAACACGACGACCCGGCAGTCGTGAAAAAGATCCTGACGCTAGGGCCGTCGAATCTGCCTGGCTGCGAGGCGCCTTCGCTGGATCACTCGGACGGTTGCCTGCGGATTCGCGCGGTCGACACCACCCTGACCACGCTCACGCTTCGCCGCGGGACGGTGGACATCGGCGCCCTGGTTTTCTTCGCGATGCATCCGACCGCGCTCTCCGATCACGTCAGCGTGAACAGCCCGGACCTCACGGGATTCGCCATGACGCTCGTCGAGGACGCCGAGACGAAGGCGGGCCGCAAGGGATTCGTCGCCGGCTTCTTCAACGGCGCGGAGGGAGACGTCTCGCCGCTCTGGGGGAGGCAGGACTCCGAAGACGCGCTCCGCCTCGCGCGAACTCTCGCGGACGCCGCCCTGACAGCGACAAAGGTGACGGTCGATGGTCCGACCGCACGCGTCTTCGGTACCCGGGCCGCGAAGAAGCAAGCCGGTTTCTGCGGCGGAACGCGGCCGGTGATGGGCACCGCGACACTCGGGGGAGCCGAGGATGGCCGCTCGTTCGCGTTCGATCTCGGCTGGCGCGCGCCGGAGCGCGGAGCGAAACAGAAGAAGAAATCGTTTCTCGCCCGGGTCTGGAACAGGATCCGGCACTGGACCGCCTACAGGGAAGTGAAGGCGCAGAATCCGAAGGTGCCGGGGCTGGACATCCGGGATCTGCCCGGAATCGGACTCACCGGCCTGGTCGCGCCGCCGGGCGGCTACCCGTCGGAAGTTCCCGCTTCCCTCGTGCGGCTCGGAAGCCGGACCGTCGCGGCCGTGCCTTTCGAGATGACGACCGCCGCGGGGATGGAACTGAAGGAACGGCTGACGGCCACAGGCGTCTCGAATCCGATCGTGGTGGGTCTCGCGAACGAGTACGTTTCCTACCTCGTCACCGAAACGGAGTATGACGAGCAGGACTATGAGGGAGCGTCGACTCTCTACGGCAGACGCTCTCTCGACTGTCTCGTCGAGCTGCTCTCACCGGACAGCCTGCGCCCCGAAACGGACGTGCCGCCGAGAACCTTCTCCCCCGGAGGCCCGCCGGCCCTGGACGCGGTTCTCGGTCCGCCATTCTGGGGATCGAATGGACAATTCCAGGACGCCTCACTGGAATCGCCTTTCCTGCCGGAGGGGCGCCGACAGGAGCGCCTTCCCCGATTCGAATGGGAGCACTGCAACGAAGACGATTCCGTCGATCTGTTGACGCTGAAGTCCGGCGTCTGGACGGCGGACAGGGTCGAGTCGGGCGGCGAGCTTCTCGTCGAGCTTCCCGAGGGCCGCGAAGGCGCGGATCAGGAGAAGCATTCGCATCGCCGGCGATGGGCCGCCGTGTGGCTGGCTGGAAAAGGCGAAGACGCGGCCGCCTCGCACCTGTTCCGCGTCCTCCCACGCGTCTACGACGGCGTCGCGCCCGGGGAGTGCCCGCCGGCGCCCCTCTGTTCCGCGGCTTTCCGTCTCGTAGACGTGGACGCCGGGCGGCCGGGGACGATCCCCGCGGGCCCCTGTCCTCCCTGAGCGAGGCGCGCGGGATGCGTCCGTTCAGAGGAAGCGGACGGAACCGATTCCGCTACTTCACGCCTTTGGAGGCGTCCCAGGATCCCTGCTGTTTGCGGATGTAGAGAATCTGACCCGTGTGGTACGCGTTGTGTGTGCCGATGTGGGCAATCGTCGAGTACCACGATTGCAGCTTCGCATCGTCGGCCCCTTCGACGGCCTGCTCCCATCCGGTCATGACCTCGTCCATCTGTTTGACGGCCGCGTCCCAGCTCGCCTTGTCTCGGGGCGGCTTGAACGTCTCCTCGTTGTCGCCGCTGAAGTCCGGCGCCTTCCCGACCTTGAATTTCTCGAGCTGCTGCCTGTCCCAGAAGGTCAGGTGATTGACGAGCTGCGCGATCGAGTGGTTCTCCTTGCCCTGCTTCCACGTCGCCTGCTCGAACGTGAGGCCATCCACGGCCTTGCTCGCCGGCACGAACCACTGCTGCAGGTTGTGCGAGGTCTTCAACTGCTCCACGAGGATCGCTTTCAGGGTCGGGGCCGGTTTCTGCTGCGCGGACGCCGCGCCGGAACCGGCGACGACGCCCAGGAAAACGCTCACGCCGACGAGAATGGACTTCATGTCTCCTCCTAAGCGGTGAGATCGTACGCCGCCGGGTCAGAGGATAGGCGAAATCGGGGTCAGCCAGGCTGACCCCTTTCGCTCCCTCTCACGAACGCCGCGCCTACGCCTGTTCGGAGGCGCGCTCGAGTGTCGCGATGTCCATCTTCGTCATGGCGAGCATCGCCGTCATGACGGCCGCGGATTTCTTCGGATTCCTGTCCTTGAAGAGCTCCGCCAGCCTCGTTGGGACAATTTGCCAGGACAGCCCGTACTGGTCTTTGAGCCAGCCGCACTGGCCCGGCTTGCCGCCCTCGGAGAGCGCGTCCCAGAACTTGTCGATCTCGTGCTGGGACTTGCAGCTCACGACGAAAGAGACGGCCTCCGTGAAGGGGAACCGGGGACCGCCGTTCAGCGCCACGAACTCCTGGCCGGCGAGCTCGAACTGCACGGTCATCGCGGAGCCTTTCGGCCCCGGCCCGGCGTCTCCGTAACGGCTGACGCCCACGATTTTGGAATCGTCGAAGAGGGAAACATAGAAATTGGCCGCCTCCTCCGCCTTGTCGTCGAACCAGAGGAACGGGGTGATCTTCTTCTGCAAGACTTTCTTCCTTTCTTATTTGCTAGACGACGCGAGAGAGCTCACTTCGTCGCGCCCGACGCCCGGGAATCCTGCGACTTCGAATAGCGCAGCGAGCCGGGAGTCGTGAGGAGCTCCCCGGTCTCGAGCAGAGTCTTCAGCCCGGACAGGATCATCGGCCAGCCGCCGTAGAGCTCGTTGTTCGCGTCCTCGCGAAGCTGATCGTGGGTGACCGTCAGCCGGCAGGAATCGCCGACGGCCTCGATCTCCCAGGTGACCCGCGAGGTCCCCTCGCTTTTCACGTCGTCGCTCCAGAGGGCGCGGAAGCTCTGGACGAGACGGCGCGGCGGGTCGACCTCCAGGTTCTCGCCCTCGAGGATCGGCATCGCCGGGGAGACCGTCCCCGATCCGGCCGTTCCCGTGTAGGGGGAACCGGCCTTCCAGTCCGAGTGAACCACGATCCCGAAGCTGTACTTCTGTCTCGAAGCGGGATCCGTAATGGCCTCCCAGAGTCGCTCCGGGGTCGTCTTGATGTAGATCTCGAACACCTTCTCCATGACTCTCTCCTCCAATGATTTCTTGAGACCGGTGAGCGCTGCGGCCCACGGCTCTGCGTATTTGCTCACCCACCGGTCGTGGACGAGTCGGATGGGAACCGCGTTTAAGAAGTGGAGCTTTTCGCGGCCGTGCCGTTTCGTGACCACCAGGCC
>JALYUA010000203.1 GCA_030854005.1 Acidobacteriota bacterium | reverse complement strand
GGTTTACACTGCCCCAGGTGAAGCGCGCATCCGGGGGGCGATCGGCAGGAAAGAGCCGCGGGGCCGCGAAGTCCCGCGGCCTTTTTTTTACCCTCGCCGAGGTGGCGGAAGCCGTCGGCGGGCGCGTCGTCGGAGACCCGCGTCTCCGCCTGACGGGAATCGAGGCGCTCGATCGCGCGGAGGCCGGGGATCTCTCGTGGCTCGCCGATCCCCGCCGCGTCCGGGAGGCCGCCGCAAGCCGGGCCGGAGCGCTTCTCGTCGCGCTCGAGGAGCAGGCGGGCGGGAGGCCCGCCATCGTCGTGCGGAATCCGACGGCCGCCTTCGCCGCCTGGCTCGAGCGGCTGCGGCCGCAGACTCGCCCCCGCTCCGGCGTCTCGCGCCAGGCCCGCGTCGACGCCACGGCGAAGATCGGGAAGGGCGCGTCCGTCGCGGCGGGCGCGACCGTGGAGAAGGGCGCGCGAGTCGGGGCCCGCGCCGTGCTCTCTCCCGGAAGTTTCGTCGGCGAAGGAGCCGAGATCGGCGAGGACTCCTGGCTCCATCCGAACGCCGCCGTTCTCGCGGGATGCCGCATCGGGGCGCGGTGCGTGCTCCACGCGGGCGCCGTCGTGGGCTCCGACGGCTTCGGTTACGTCTGGGATGGTGAGAAGCACAGGAAGATTCCCCAGGTCGGGATCGTGCGGGTCGAAGACGACGTCGAGATCGGGGCGAACTCCGCGATCGACCGGGCCACGCTGGGCGAGACCGTGATCGGCCGCGGCACCAAGATCGACAACCTCGTCCAGGTGGGCCACAACGTCGAAGTCGGCGAGCACTCCATCCTCTGCGGTCAGGCGGGGATCGCCGGATCGGCGCGGCTCGGTTCCCATGTCACGCTCGCGGGACAGGCCGGGATCGGCGACCACGCGAGGCTGGGCGATGGAGCGATCGCCACCGGCCAGGCCGGGATCCCGTCGCGGGCCGTCGTGGCGGCGGGGGCGGTCCTTTCAGGCTATCCTCCCGCTCCGCACCGCGATTTCCTGAAGCGCGCGGCGCTGATCGCGCGGCTGCCGGAGCTCGTCGAGCGGCTCGAAAGGCTCGAGAAGTCGGCCGGGTCCGGCCGCGGAAAGGACGACTAGCGTGGAGCTCGGAATCCTCGAGATCATGAAGATCCTCCCGCACCGCTATCCCTTCCTGCTCGTCGACCGCATCCTGGAGCTCGAGCCCGGAAAGCGCGTCGTCGGGATCAAGAATGTGACCTTCAACGAGGAGTTCTTCCTGGGTCACTTTCCCGGCAACCCCGTGATGCCCGGCGTGCTCATCGTCGAGGCGATGGCGCAGGTCGCCGGGGTCGGACTCCTCGGGGTGGTTCCGGAAGAGGAGCGCAAGCTGCTGTATCTGACGGGAGTCGACCGCTGCAAGTTCCGCCGCCCCGTCGTGCCGGGTGACCAGCTGCGGATGGAGGCCGAGATCATCGCCGTCAAGTCCCGGCTCTGCAAATGCCGCGCGCGCGCCACGGTCGATGGGGCGCTGTGCGCCGAGGCGGAATTGACGTCCGCGCTGGTGGCGCGGTCGTGAGCGCCGACGTCCACGCGACGGCGATCGTCTCTCCGAGCGCGATTCTGGGGGAAGGCGTCGAGGTCGGGCCATACGCCGTCGTCGGCGACCAGGTGCGCCTCGGAAACGGCACCCACGTCGGGGCGCACGCGAACATTTCGGGGCCGGCGGAGTTCGGAGAAGGAAATCGGATCTTCCCGCACGCGGTTCTCGGCCTCGAGCCGCAGGACCTCAAGTACCACGGGGAGCCGACCCGTCTCGTCGTCGGCTCGCGAAACGTGTTCCGGGAGTTCATGACGGCGCACCGCGGGACGGTGACCGGGCGCGGAGAGACCGTGATCGGCGACGACGGCTACTTCATGTCTTACAGCCACATCGCCCATGACTGCCGCATCGGGTCCCGCGTCGTGTTCGCCAACTGCGCTGCCCTGGCCGGCCACGTCGATGTGGGCGACCATGCGACTCTCGGTGCATTCGCCGCGGCGCATCAGTTCATCCGGATCGGCAACCACGCCTTCGTCGGCGCGTACGCGCAGCTGCGCCAGGATGTGCTCCCGTTCTGCAAGACCGACGGCATCGACGCGAAGACCTACGGCATCAACGCCATCGGCCTCAAGAGGAGCGGGTTCGAGGACGAGCGCATCGAGGCTCTCCAGAAGGCGTACCGGCTCCTGATCAAGTCGAAGCTCAATACGACGCAGGCACTCGAGCGCATCGCGACGGAGCTCTCGGGGCACCCGGACGTGGACGACCTCGTCCTGTTCATCCGGGGGAGCAAGCGGGGCTTCCACAAGTGACGCCGGCGGCGGCCGCGGAGGGAGGCGCCTCCGCGCGAGAGGTGCGGATCGCGGTCGTCGGCGTCGGCCACCTCGGACGCCACCACGCCCGCATCGCGGCGTCGCTCCGGGGGGTCCGGTGCGTCGGCGTCGTCGACCGGCATCCCGGGCGAGCCCGCGAAGTCGGGGCGGAGTTCGGGATCCCCGTGCTCGCGTCCCTGGAGGAAGCCGCAGGCGCGGCCGAGGCGGTCATCATCGCGACGCCGACGGTCAGCCATGCCGAGATCGCCCGGACGCTGCTCGGCCGGGGCTGCGACGTTCTCGTCGAGAAGCCGATCACGACGACGGTCGCGGAAGCCGACGCCCTTCTCACCGAGGCGCGCGCGCACGGCCGCGTCGTTCAGGTGGGCCACGTCGAGCGATACAACCCGGCCGTCCAGGCCGCGCTCGCGCTGGCGGCGGACGTGCGCTTCATCGAGGTCCACCGCCTGGGTGTCTTCACGCGCCGCAGCCTCGACGTCGACGTGGTGCTCGATCTGATGATCCACGATCTGCAGATCGTGCAGGCTCTCGTGGGTCGGCCGGTCGAAGAGGTTCGCGCGGTCGGAATGCCGGTGCTCACGTCCACGATCGACGTGGCCAACGCCCGCATCGCCTTCGAAGGCGGCTGCGTGGCGGCGCTGACCGCTTCGAGGGTGTCTTCGGACAAGGTCCGCCGGTGCGAGATCTTCGCGCCCGCCCTCTCCCTGTCCGTCGACATGCAGGCGCAGTCGGTGCGCGCGTACCGGTTGTCGCGGGAGACGGGGGAGCCGGAGATCGTCGGAAGCTCCGTCGCCGTCGAAAGGGAAGAGCCGCTCGCGCGCGAGATCTCGGACTTCGTCCGCGCGGTCCGTGAACGGGGAACACCGCTCGTTTCGGGCGAGGTCGGCCGCGACGCGCTCGTCCTGGCGTCGCGGGTCCAGGAGGCGATCGAGCGCCAGCGCGCCGTCGCGGAAGGAGTGCGCGCTTGAAGAGAAAACCGGCCCGCGTCGGCCTGATCGGCGGAAGCGGCGTCTACGACCTGTCGGGGATCGAAGACCTGAAGGAGGAGAAAGTCGAAACGCCGTTCGGCCAGCCGTCCGACTCCTATTTCACGGGCACCCTCGGCGGCGTGGCGGTGGCCTTCTTCTCGCGTCACGCGCGCGGCCACAAGTTTTCGCCGACCGAGATCAATTACCGGGCGAACATCTGCGGTTTCAAGATGCTCGGCTGCGATGCCCTCCTCTCGGCCTCCGCGGTGGGCAGCCTGCGGGAGGAAATCCCTCCGCGGCACGCGGTGGTCCCTGATCAGTTCATCGACCGCACCCGGCATCGCGCCGACACGTTCTTCGACCGCGGCATCGTGGCGCACGCCGGATTCGCCGACCCGATCTGCCCCTCCCTCGCGGAGGCCCTCGAAGCGAGCGCGAAAGAGGCCGGCATCTCCGTGCGCCGCGGAGGCACCTACGTCTGCATCGAGGGACCGCAGTTCTCGACCCGCGCGGAGTCGCTCCTCTACCGCTCATGGGGCGCCGACGTGATCGGGATGACGAACCTGACCGAGGCGCGGCTGGCGCGCGAGGCGGAGCTCTGCTACGCGACGCTCGCGCTCGTCACCGACTACGATTGCTGGCGCGAGACCGAAGCGCCCGTCACCGTGGAAGCGATCCTCTCGGTCCTCTCCGAGAACGCGACCGGGGCGAGGCGCACGATGCGGGCCGCCGTGGCCAGGGTTGCCGCGGACCGCAAATGCGGCTGCCGGAACGCGATGCGGTACGGTGTCCTGACCGACCGCAAGGCGCTCTCGGAGGAGACGCGCACCCGCCTCGCGCCGATCGCGGGACGGTACCTGTGACGCCGTCAGCGCCCGATTCCCGGGCGGCGGAGCTGCGACGGCGGCCCGGCCGCGTCGTGGTCACCGGGTCGGTCGCGTTCGACTACCTCATGACCTTTCCGGGGCACTTCGTGGAGCACCTCATCCCCGATCAGCTCTCGCGCCTGTCGGTCTCCTTTCTGGTGGATGAGATGCGGCGGGTCGAGGGGGGATGCGCGGCGAACATCGCGTACGGGCTCGCGCTCCTGGGCGAGCGCCCCCTGCTTTTCGCGACCGCCGGGCCGGACGCCGAGGCCTACCGTGACCGCCTCGGGAAAGAGGGGGTGGACGTCTCCGGGCTGCGGCTGTGCCCCGACGTGTTCACGGCGTCCTTCTTCGTGTCGACGGACCTCGACCAGAACCAGATCGCTTCCTTCTACACCGGCGCGATGGCGCGGGCGCGGGATCTCTCGATCGCGGACCTCGACGCCGCGGACTGCGCGATCGTGCTGATCTCCCCGAACGATCCGGAGGGGATGGCGCGGTACGCGGCGGAGTGCCGCTCGGCCGGGATTCCCTTCATCTACGACCCGAGCCAGCAGGTGGCGCGGCTCACCGGGGACGACCTCGCGCGCGGGCTAGAGGGAGCGGCGATCCTGATCGCCAATGACTACGAGATGGGGATCCTCACGCAGAAGACAGGCTGGACGGCCCCCGAGATCGAGGCCCGGGTCCCGGTGGTGATCGAGACACACGGGGCCGAGGGGTCCACGATCGTGCTCTCCGGCCGGGAGCGCCATCGCATTCCGGCCGCCCGCCTCGAAGGAGAGGCCCTCGACCCGACCGGGGTCGGCGACGCGTTTCGCGGGGGCCTCGTGCGGGGAATCCGCGCGGGCCTTTCCTGGGAGGTCGCCGGACGGATGGGAAGCATCGCCGCGGTCTTCGGCCTGGAAGCGCAGGGACCCCAGCCGCCGCGGTACCCGATCTCTCGCTTCATCGAGCGCTACGAATCCAACTTCGGCAAGGAACCCAAACTGGGAAAGCTCCGCACGTAGTCTCCGGCCGCGTCCCCGATTCTTCTCCTTTCGATTCCCGTTTCCCGTTTCCCGTTTCCCGGCCCCGTGCCCCGGCAGGTGCTAACATCCTCCCTCTTCAAAGAGGATCCGATCCTTGAACAGCCGCCGTGTCGTCCGCCGTATGGGCCCAGCCCTCTTCGCCCGGGAGGTCGAGGGGGAGGCTGACGCGTCGAAGCTGCGGATCACGGTCGTCTGCGCCCGCTGGAACCCGACCGTCACGGATGCTCTTCTCTCCTCCGCGCTCGGAGCGCTCGCCGAATCCGGCGCGAAGCCGGGAAACGTGACCGTGGTCCGGGTCCCGGGCGCGTTCGAGCTGCCCGCCGCGTCCCGCCTGGCGCTGTCTTCCAAAACCTGCGACGCGGTCGTGGCGCTCGGGGCGATCGTGCGGGGCGAGACGACGCACCACGAGGTCCTCGGAAACGCGGTCGGCGCGGCGCTCGCGTCTCTCTCCGCCGAAACGGGCCGGCCCGTCGGATTCGGCCTTCTGACCTGCGACACCATGGAACAGGCCCGCGCCCGAACGGGCAAGGGCGCGGAAGCGGCGGAGGCAGCCGTCGAGATGGCTAACCTCCGGCGCCGGATGAGGGCGGGCTGATGGGGGCCCGGCGCAAGGCGCGGGAGCTCGCGCTCCAGATGCTGTTCGAGAACGACGTGGCGGGCACGGCTCCCCAGGAGATGTTCGACCGCAGCTCGGACCTGCAGAAGGCGTCCGCGACCCTGCGCGATTTCACCGAGCGGCTCGTCTCCGGGACGCTGACCCGCCGCGAGGAGCTCGACGAGATCATCACTCGCCAGGCCGACCATTGGCGCCTCGCCCGCATGCCGATCGTCGACCGCAACATCCTGCGCCTCGCTCTTTTCGAGCTGCTGCATGAGCCGGCGACGCCGCGACCGGTGGTGATCGACGAAGCGCTCGAGATTGCCAAGCGCTTCTCGACGCCCCGGTCCTCGCAGTTCATCAACGGCATCCTCGACGGGGTGCTGAAGTCCAGGCCCGGCGAAGGTCCGGCGGCGTGACGGGGCGCGCCAGCGCCCTTTTCGCCTGCGCCCTCGGGATCGCCGGACTCGCGGGAGTCGCACGAATCGCCGTCGCGGGGGAGCAGGCCGCCGTGTACCGCGCTTCGGGAGCCGACGCGCGCCTCTTCGATCAGTACGACAACGACGGGTATTCCATGGCGGTCGTCGCTCTGGAAGACGCGATCGAGCTGCGCGTTCGCGTCTCCGATGCGCCTCTCGAGAGCACCGCGCCGTTTCCGACGGGCCTTCGCCGCGAGACGACGCTTCCGCCCGCCCCGGACCGCGACGCCTTCGCGGCGCGGCTGGCCCAGGGCAGCCGGACGGCCGCCGAGGCGGTGCGGCGGGTCCTGGTGGGTGTCGCGGCGGAGATCCGGTACGACCCGGACCGGCTTCGCAATCAGGATCCGTCCGCGGTCTTCTCTTCGAAGCGGGCGTACTGCGTGGGATTCAGCGAGCTGGCCGTAGACCTGCTTCGGAGGCTTTCGATCCGAGCGCGCACGGTCCAGGGCGTGCTGCGCGCGGACCCCGGAGCCGATCGATACGATCCGCAGATCGAAGGCGTCTACCACCGGTGGATCGAGATCTTCTATCCCGACCGCGGGTTCGTCTTCTCGGATCCGGCCGGGTCGGTCAACGGGGTGGACGCGCGCTATCTTCCGTTCGACCGCCGCTCGCTCCGACGCCCGCGCGCGCTTCGGCTGGAGGGACTGGAGTCTCCGGCCGGCGCCCTCGCGTACGAGACCGTCCGGGCCGGGAAGGCCACCGTGCGTATTAGAAAATAGGCCGGGCGGAAAACTCGTCTTCGACTCTCCCCGAAACCCGGGACGGGAAAGAATTGGGCGTTAGTCACTGTCGCGCTCAGTTCGCACCGGGAGGAGTCTCCCGACCGAAGGGAGGGAGGAGCCTCCCGGTGCGGGAGCGAGAGCGAGCGCAGCGAGCGGTAGCGACGGTTAGCGACGGGGTATATTGGCCGGCCCGACATGGCGGAAAAATACGATCCGATCGAGCTCGACAGGAAGTGGCAGCGCCGCTGGGAAGACGCGCGCGTCGCCTTCGTCGACACGTCCGACGGTGCGGACAAGTTTTACATGCTGAACATGTTTCCCTACCCCTCGGGAAGCCGCCTCCACGTCGGGCACGGCCGCAACTACATCCTCGGCGACGCCCTCTACCGGCGGGAGAGGATGGCGGGCCGCCGCACGTTGAACCCGATGGGCTGGGACGCCTTCGGGCTGCCGGCGGAGAACGCCGCGATCGCGAGCGGCGTGCCGCCCCGCGAATATACGACCGGGAACATCGCGCGGATGAAGGAGCAGTTGCGGAGCCTCGGGCTGCTCTACGACTGGTCCAAGGAGCTGGCCTCCTGCGACCCCGCGTACTACCGGTGGAATCAGTGGCTGTTCCTCCGCATGTGGGAACGCGGGCTCGCTTACCGCAAGACGGCGCCCGTGAACTGGTGCCCGGGCTGCCGCACCGTCCTCGCCAACGAGCAGGTCGTCGATGGTCGGTGCGAGCGCTCGGGAGACGCGGTCGAGATCCGCGACCTGACGCAATGGTTCTTCCGGATCACGGATTACGCCGAGCGGCTTCTCGCGGGCCTCGAGACCGTCGACTGGCCGGAGCGGGTCAAGGTCATGCAGCGCAACTGGATCGGACGGTCGGAGGGAGCCGAGGTGTTCTTCCGCGTGGACGCCCTGGCGGAGCCCGTGCCGGTCTTCACGACCCGGCCCGACACCCTCTTCGGCGCGACGTTTCTCGCGCTCGCGCCCGAGCACCCCGCCGCCGCGCGGCTGGCGGAGCGCTCCCCTCGCTCCGGAGACCTCTCGCGTTTCATCGAGCGGGTGCGGCGCAGCTCCCGGCTCGAGCGCGAGTCGGAGACGGGCGAGAAAGAGGGGATGGACACCGGCATCACCGCGTTGAACCCCGCCACGGGCGAGACGATCCCGGTCTGGCTCGCCAACTTCGTGCTGCCGGACTACGGCACGGGCGCGATCATGGGAGTGCCGGCGCACGACCAGCGGGATTTCGAGTTCGCGCGACAGTACGGGCTTCCGATCCGTCCGGTTTATCGGCCGGAGGCTCCGGACGCTCCCGAGCCCGACTCCGACGCGATGACGGAGGCCGTCCCGCACGGAGGCGTCCTCTACCGGTCCGGCGACTGGGACGGAACGCCCAACGGACCGGCGGCGGTGACAGCGGCGATCGACTGGATCGAGGCGCGCGGGCTCGGCCGAGGCCGCGTCGGCTACCGGCTTCGCGACTGGCTCATCTCGCGCCAGCGCTACTGGGGAACGCCGATTCCCGCCGTGCACTGTCCCGACTGCGGGGTGCTTCCGGTGCCGGACGATCAGCTTCCCGTCCTGCTGCCCGAAGACGTCGCATTCCGCGGAGCGGAAGGGAACCCGCTCGAGCAGTCCGAGGCGTTCGTCGCGACGTCGTGTCCGGGGTGCGGCGGCCCGGCGCGCCGCGAGACGGACACGATGGACACTTTCGTGGACTCGTCCTGGTATTACCTGCGTTTCTTGAACCCGGGGGATTCGACCCGGATGGTCGACTCGGAACGGGCGGCGAAGTGGATGCCGGTCGACCAGTACGTCGGAGGCATCGAGCACGCCATTCTGCACCTGCTTTATGCCCGCTTCATCTGCCGCGTCCTGAAGGATCTCGGCCTGGTGGATCTCGAGGAGCCGTTCGCGCGCCTCTTCAACCAGGGGATGATTACGAAGTTGAATCCCGCATCGGGCAAGATCGAGAAGATGTCGAAGTCGCGCGGCAACACCGTCTCTCCGGACGAGCTCATCGCCCGGTTCGGCGCGGACACCGTGCGCGTCTACACCCTGTTCATCGGCCCTCCGGAGAAGGAATCGGAGTGGTCGGAGGAGGGCGTGGCGGGGGGATGGCGATTTCTGCAGCGCGTTCACGACGTCTGCGCCCGCGCGGAGGCGCTGCCCGCCGGAGAGCGCGCCGCGGATTCCCCTCTTACCCGTCTCGCGCACCGGACGATCGAACGCGTGACCGAGGATGCGTCGCGCTTTCACTTCCACACGGCAGTTGCCGCGCTGATGGAGTTTCAGCGGGGGATGGCGGAAGCGCTCGACTCCGGCGCCGAGGCGCCGGGCACGGTCCGCTGGGCCGCCGAGACTCTCGTCCAGCTGCTCCATCCGGTCGCGCCGCACTTGACCGAAGAGTGGTGGGAGAGGTTCGGGCATCGGACGTTCCTGCTCGACTCGTCCTGGCCCGCGTTCGACCCCGCGCTCGCGACGACGGAGCGGGTGACGCTCGTCGTTCAGGTCAACGGAAAGGTCCGCGGCCGGCTCGACGTCGAGCGGGGAGCGCCGGAGCCGGACGCCCTGGCGCTGGCCCGCGCGGACGAGAGGATCCGCGCCTGGATCGACGGCAAGGAGATCGCCCGCACGGTCTACGTGCCCGACCGGCTGCTCAACCTGGTGGTGCGGTGAGGGGCGCCCGGGGGCCCGGCCTGCTTCTCGTGGTTCTCATAGCGGCGTCCCCGGCCGGCTGCGGGTACTCGCTCGTCGGGACCAGCTCGACCCTTCCGGCTTCGATCAAGGCCGTGCAGTTCCAGACTCTTCTGAACCAGACGTCGCGGGTCGGGGTCGAGCAGCGGTTGTCCCGCGAGATCGCGCGGGAGCTCGCCAGCCGCGGCCGGTTCTCCGTGCAGTCGGCGGCGGCGGGCGCCGACGCGAGCCTGACCGGAGCGGTGATCGGATTCGACCTCTATCCAATCGCCTTCGACGAGCAGGGACGGGCGAAGGAATACCAGGTTCGCATCACCGCGCGCGTCTCATTAAAGAGCATCGCCGACGAGAAGGTGATCTGGGAGAACCCGTCCTACTCGTTCCAGGAGAACTACACGTTCTCGACCAGCGCCGCCTCCTACGTGGATCGGGAGAATGAGGCGATCGAGCGGGTGGCGGAACGATTCGCGGAGAGCCTGGTCGCGAACCTGCTGGAAGGGTTTTAGCTATCAGCTGTCAGCTATCAGCTGTCAGCTATCAGCTGTCAGCTATCAGCTGTCAGCTATCAGCTGTCAGCGGTGTCCTTCAGGCAGAATTCAGTATTCTCGACGATTCCGCTTGTTCCAGGCCTGTAACTCGCGCGAGGCGTTCGTCCACAGGGGAGAACCGTTCTAGCTGAAAGCTAAAAGCTGACAGCTGAGAGCTTATTTCCCCGCCGCGGCCTTCTTCGCGAGGCGGGACTTGTAGCGGGCCGCCGCGTTGCGGTGGATGACGCCCTTCTTCAGCGCCTTGTCGATCTCCGAGACCGTCTGCGGGACTTTCGCCGCCGCGTCCGCGGGGGCGGTCGCGCGGTGGTCCTTCAGAGACGTGCGGAGACGGGAGCGAACACCGCGGTTCTTCGCCTGCCGCTTCGCCGTTTGCCGGATCCGTTTTTCAGCGGATTTGATATTGGCCATGGGGTTCTCGCTCCTCGTCTTTCGAAATTGAAAGGGCTCCGGAGGGGCGGCATTCGCCCCACCGGATCCCGATGGTGATTCGTCCGGCCGCCGACTCTATCGGACTTCGACGCCGAGGCTCTTCAATTTCGCCTTCGCCAGGCGCGCCTCTTCGGCCGAAGGGTATTCGTGGATGGCGTACTGCAGCTCGACCACGGCCTCGGCCTTCTGCCCGAGCTCCAAGAGCGCGTAGCCCTTCTTGAGGAAAGCCGCCGCCGCCTTGTCGCTCTTGGGCCACTGTTTCAGGACCTTGTCGAAGTCGCTGATCGCCTCTTTGTATTTCTTCTGGGCGTAGTGGCTCTCGCCGATCCAGTACTGGGCGTTGTCGGTGAGGTCCGTCGTCGGATACGTATCGATGTACTCCTGGAACCCCTGAATGGCGAGGGCGTACCGGCCCTTTCCGTAATCGCCGTAAGCGGAGTCGTAGAGCTCGGAGGGAGAGGGCCGACCCCCCGTTCCCGACGGCGCCCGGACGACGGCGGTGTCGGACGCCGGCGGGGGCTGGAGCGGTCCGGGCTTGCCGGGGCCGGGAGCGGCGTAGGGAGACGACGTCGAAGGCGCGGCGGAGGAGGAGTTTCCGCGCATTCGCACGAGGTCCCCCTGGGTCTCCGCGATCTGCTGAGAGAGCTGTGAGAGGCGCCGGTTGGTGTCCTCGAGCTTCGCCTCGAGCTGCTCCATCTTCGTGGTCAGCTCGCCCAGGCGCACGCCGGTGTCCGCGTTGCTCTTCAGAAGCTGGCTCGTCTGCGCCCCGACACTGGTGTTCAGCTTCGCAACTTCTTCCTTACTGGACGATTTGCGCTCGAGGGCCTGGATCTGGGTCTCGATGTCCGTCATCTGGCGGTGCAGGCCTTCGATGTCGCTCGACGAGACGCAGCCCGCTCCTGCCAGAACGGCCGACAGGAGCAGGGCGGAAACGGTCAGGGAACGCCGGGGAAGGGTCATCTCTTATTTCGCCGTAAAGAGGAAATGCGCGCGGCGATTCTGCTGCCAGCACTCTTCCGACTCGGCGTTGCAGAAAGGCCGCTCTTTGCCATAGGAGACGGTGCGGATCCGGGAGCCGTCGATGCCGAGCGACGTCAGGTATTCGCGGGCGGCATTCGCGCGGCGATCCCCGAGCGCCAAATTGTATTCTGTGGTGCCCCGGCTGTCGCAGTGCCCCTCGATCAGGAACTGCGTCGTCGCATGTCCCTTCAGCCACGTCGCGTTCGCGGCGAGCGCGGTGCGCGCGTCATCGCGGAGGTCCGCCTGGTTGTAATCGAAGAACGCGTCCTGCAGGTATCCGCGGCGATTCATCTCCTCGACGCTCCCGGGGAGCGGTTCCCCCGAGACGTCCTGCGGCGTGCGGTTGGAGGGCGGCGAGACGCGGGTCTCCGAGGGCGACGTCGGCGCTTCCGACGCCGATCGGGCCGATTCCGTGGTGGTGGGGGGCTTCTTCTTGCATGCGGCAAACGGCAGCATCGCTGCCAGGACAAACAGCACCGCGATGGGCTTGGTCCAGTTCCTCTTCATTCCCGTCTCCTTGTTCTTAAAGCGGCTTGCGCGAGCGAACGCGCGCGGGCCTGAAATTATAACAATATGAAGCTCTTACTCAGGTTATGGCAGCCAGACCGGTTGCATGTTCGAGCCGCCTCCGTTCGTCAGCTGGCGCTTGTTCTTTCCGTCGGCCGCGTCCATCGTGTAGA
>JALYUA010000194.1 GCA_030854005.1 Acidobacteriota bacterium | reverse complement strand
GGCCTGGACTACCGCCCGGCTCTCGGCGTCCGATCGCTTCCCCCAAGGCATCCCGCCCGCTTCTTTTTCCCGGACCCCGCGGCGGGCTCCGCGTGCAAGCGCTGGAACCTCTATCTGCGCTGGATGGTTCGCAAGGACCTTCTCGATTTCGGCCTCTGGCCGGAAATTTCCCCGTCGCGCCTCGTGATTCCGACCGACACGCACATCCACCTGGTCGCCCGCCGCCTCGGCCTGACCCGCCGGCGCGGGGCGGACTGGCGCACGGCGCGCGAGATCACCGACCGGCTCGCGCGCTTCGATCCCCTGGACCCGGTCCGGTTCGACTACGCGCTCTGCCGCATCGGGATCTTCGGAATCTGCCAGCCGAGCGCCGCGCGATCGCGCTGCCTCGAGTGCGCCGCCCGCCAGGCTTGCGCGACCGGACGGCGCCGCGCCGCATGAGCCTCCGCACCCGTCCGCTCGTCTCGATCGGATTCGCGGTCCTGCTCGCGTCCGTGACGGCAGTCTTCATCCGCTCGTTGAAGCCGCCCGACTCGCCTTCCGGAAGCCTCGCCTTCCTCTCCGCCGCGAAGGCGCTGCCCATCGTCGACCGGCAGGGGAAGGTGACGGACCTGAGCCGCGAGAAGGGCCGCCTCCTGGTGATCCACTTCTGGGCGACCTGGTGCCCTCCGTGCGTCGAGGAGATTCCGGCGCTCTCCCGCTTCTGGGACCGCTACAGGAATCGCCCCGACATCGCGCTGTACTCGGTGTCGGTGGACAAGGACTGGAAGGTCGTCGAGGAGTTCAACCGGAAGAATCCCAACGGCCTGCCGCTCTACCGCGATCCCGATTCCGCGACGGCCCAGCGTTTCGGGACGAGCCAGTACCCCGAGACCTACATCACCAACAAGGCGGGCCGGGTGCTCTACCGGGTCCAGGGAGCGGTCGACTGGAACGACGCTGAGCTCCAGAAGCGGATCGATCAGCTGCTGAACGGGGGGTAGAAGAGCTGACAGCTGACAGCTGTCAGCTGTCAGCCGTCAGCTTTCCCTTCTCAGTTTTCGGTTTTCAGTGATCCGGGTCTGCGGGAATCGGCGGCGGCTCCGGCTCGATTCCCGGTCTCGTTGACCGCGGCGTACCGCGGCCGTCTCGCTCCCGTTGGTCGCTCGGCTCCCGCTTTCCCGGCGTCCGCAGTAGCCACAGAAACACGAGGACCCCTGCCGCGGAAAATCCGATGCTTGCCCAGTAGTAGGCGAGGCTCTGGTCGGCGGGCATGTCCCGCCCCGCTACTGGCCGCCGGACGCCGCGGAACGCGCGCCGGGAGCCGGCGAAGACGCCGGCCGCGCCGCCGCCCGCTTCCCTGCGGGGGCCGCAGGATTGCGCCGGACTTCGACCGCAGCGGCCGCAGAGCCGCCGGTCTCGGGGGCGGCGGGAGGCGAGGCGGCCGGGGCGGTTCCCCCGTTGATTCCGATCGACCAGACGTAGTCCCGCAGCGCCGCGGTGACCGCGTTGGGATCCGAGAGGAACGTCTTCGCCGCGTCGTCTCCGCCGAGGATCCGCGCGTACTCTTCGCGGTCCTTCGCGAACGCGGGCGCGTCGATCATTCCGCCCAGAGGTGACGTGCGCTTGCCGTCGTCGGCCTTCGGGAAGTTCGTCGGCATCCGGGTGCCCGGCATCCACTCGTCCGGACGGCGGATCCAGTCGTTGATCCAGTCGTGACGCAGGCGCGTCGAGGCCATCTGGAGATTCGGCGCGAGGTTCGATTTGTCGAGTCCCGGCGCGTTCATCTCCTGATCGCTGCGCGGGTGACACTGCTTGCACTTCAGGAGCTCGAACGTCTTTTTCCCCGCCGCCCAGCGCGCCGGCGCCGTCTGGTATCCCGCGACCAGGAAGGGATACTGCGCGCGGTCGAGGAACGCGAAATAGCGGGTCAGATCGTTCAACTCCCGTTCGGAGAAGCCGAAGGTCGGCATGTGGACCTGGAGCCACGGCCGGATCTCTCCCGTCTTCGGCGCCTTCAGGAAGGCGAAGAGCCAGTTGCTCTGAACCTTGGCCCCCTCGCCCTGGATGATCGGAGGCGCGAGCGACGTGTCGGGGACGAGGGAGCGGAAGGATCCGCCGAATCCCTCGATGATGTGGCAGCCCTGGCAGTTGTTGTTCTTGACGATCCGCCGGCCCCGCTCGATCGCAGACTCCTGTCCGTTCAACTCCTTCACCGCCGCCGCGGAGGCGTTCAGCTTCTGGAGGCCGAGGACGACCGTGACGAGCTCCTCCTGCTCCTCCGAGGAGAGACGGAAGTTCGGCATCCGCAGCTTCTCTTCCCATCCGCGCGCGCGGTCGCGGTCGAAGATCCGCGGCGCCGCGAGCTTCGTCTGGAACCAGTCTTCCCGCGTGTGGCCGAGGTGCACGAACCCGAAGTCGAGCCTGTGGACGGCCTTGGAGCCCTCCTCCGTCAGCTCGGTGCCGATCGGCTTGGCGTCTTCGAACCCCGGGATCTTGTGGCACGCGTAACAGCCGTAGTGCGCAATCAGCTTCTCGCCGGTGTAGACCTCCCTGGCGTGAAGGTCCATGCGCGCGAGGTCCGCCTTCGCGTCGAAGAGCGTTTTGTTCGACATCTCGAAATACAGGGCGATCTTCTCGAGCGTCTCGGGATCGGTGCGCGGAAGCTCCTGCGTTTCGAATCCCGGCGGGCTCTTGAGCGTCGAGAGGTACTCGGCGACGTCCAGGGCCTCCGCGTCGCTCAATCGAACGTTCGGCATCTTCGTTTCCGGGTTCCAGGCCTTCGGGTCCTTGATCCACTGGTACAGCCAGTCGCGGCTGACCTTTCCCCCGACCCCGGCCAGGTTCGGGCCGAACTGCCGGTACGTGCCCACCAGGTCCCGCGGCGCGTTGGGATCCACCATGTGGCAGCCCATGCAGCCGCGATCGGCCAGGAGCTGCTGCCCGCGGCCTGCGTCTCCGCGCCCCGAAGCGGGCGCGACGCTGGCCGCCCGGGACTTCTCGAAGAGGTACGCCACGATCGAGTTGACCATCGCGTCGTTCTCGATCCGGCCCTGGACGTTCATCTTCTGCTGCGCCGACGTCGGCTTGTGCGGCCCCGACACGTTGACGAAGTTCTCCTGATAGAAAAACGTCGGCATCTTGGTGTTCGGACGGAAAGACGCCGGGTTCATGACCCACCGCGTCGTCCAGTCGCGGGTCACCTTCGCGGCCACCCTCTCGAGCGAGGGGCCGACGCGCGGCAGCCCCTGCTTTTCGAGACCTTCGATGCGATGACAGCCCCAGCACCCGAGGCCTTCCACGAGCCTCAACCCCGCGTTCAACTTCGGCGCGTCGGGGACGTTCGTCTGCTCGGAGTGGCAGCGGTAGCAGCCCGCCTGCGCGAACTTCATCGGAAGGATCGGCGTCTCGTTGAAGCGGTCGAATTCCCAGTCGTACTTCTTCTTCCAGACCGCCAGCTGCTTCTCCCCCACCGGCGAATGGCCGGCCGACCAGAACGAGGTCGCGCGGTCCCGGCCGCCGTGGCAGGGCGTGCATCCGAACTCGTTCGAGGGATGAGGCGATTCGCTGCCCACCATCAGGTTCAGCTTGGGATGCGTCCGGAAAGCGACCCGTTGCGCGTCCTCGAACCCCTTGCGGTCCGCGGCGATGTGGCAGGTGGCGCAGCGGTCCACCCGCGGGATTTTCATGAAGTTGACGTCGTTGTAGTGCTCCGGCAGCTGCACTTGATTGACCCGAAGGGACGGGTTGATCATGTCGAGGATCGGAGAGTTCCGGACCTGGAACAACGTGTCCTGCTTCAGGGTCCCGAGCTTCTGGCGCGACAGCGTGTAGTCGGCGGAAAGCTTCACGATGCTCGCGTCGACCTGGTCCCGCCGTCCGGTGATCCGGGCGATCTCGGCGTCGAGCTCCGCGTCCGAACGCTTCAGGGTCGCCAGGCGCAGGGACGTGTCGTCGAGTTTCTTCTGGATTCTGTCGAGGTCCCGCTTGGCGGACGGCGACGATTTCGGCGCGTTCGCCAGCGAATCCTCGTACTTGTAGCGCTCGGCGTCGAAGGACGCCTTCGTGAACTTGTAGTCCTGGTCGGCCGCGTAGACCTGGGGCTCGAGCTTCTTCTTCTTCGCCTCCAGCCGCGCGAGGGCCTTCCGGTGGGCCGCGACTTCCGCGCGCGCCGCGGCCAGATCCGCCCGCAGCTTGTCGCGCTCTTCGCCGTAGGCCTTCTCCCGCGCCGTCCGCGTCGCCTCGCGCGTCTTCCTGGCGTCGAGGCGCATGAAGGCGCGCTGCATGGTCTTCCAGTCGCGCGAGTAGTCCGCGATGACCATGAAGATGAAGACGAGCGCGAGCACCGTCCCCGAAAGGAAGAACACGCGGTTCAACTTCGGGATGTTGTAGTGGTGATCGATCGGCTCGGCAGGCGGTCGGCGGGGCATTTATTGATCCTGGGGTCGGGAAACGGGAAACGGAAAACGGAAAACGACAAGAGCCCGGAGCCCTCGATTCCCGATTCCCGATTTCCGATTCCCGCCCGGTTTCATATGTTGAACGCGAACTCCGGGATATTCACCACGTACTTCAAATTGAAGAACCACCGCAAGTACATCTTGATCGGCAGCGAGATCATGATCAGAACGAGGCTGACTCCGATCAGGTAACGCGGAGTGCCCATCTTCTCGTAGAACCGGCGCAGGAGCGTCTTCGACAGGAGAAGAGGCAGCGCCGCGACGTATAAGCCGACGATCACGAGCCCGAAGATCTCGCGGATCAGCCAGAAGTTCGGCAGAGACCGCTTCAACATCTTGATCCAGATGATCTCGGAGAGGTTGATGTTGTTCAGCGGGACGAGCTTGTTCACGTCCCAGAACTCGTAGGGGCCGAAGAAGTTCCAGTTTGGCCCCCGCAGAAACGTCCCGAGCGCGATCAGGGTGCACCAGAGAACCAGGAAACCCAGAAGGAAGAGCGTGATCTCCCACTTGCGCTCGCGGAAGGTGAAATAGCCGTTCCCTTTGGGATTCGTGTCGATGTAGGGGATCGCCATCAGGCCGACGATGATCAGGGACGGCAGGACCACTCCGGCGAGCCAGGGATCGTAGTAAACGAGCATCTCCTGGAGCCCGAGGAAGTACCAGGGCGCCTTTGCCGGGTTGGGCGAGTCCGTCGGGTTCGCCGGCTCCTCGAGCGGGGCCTTCAGGAAGATCGACCAGACGATCATGACGGCCATCACGACCACGAGACAGATCAGCTCGACGTAGACGAGGTCCGGCCAGGAAAACACCTTCTGAGCGGAGTCGGCCGCCTCGATCGTCGGCAGCCCGGCGGCGATCCGGCGGTCGTTCTCGTATGCCTGGTTCATGGCGAACCAGAAGAAGAACCCGACGAGGAAGATCATGCCGACGATCGGCACGTTGTCGGGCAGCGACGCGACCGCGTTGAAGTTCGGGTCGAGGTACGAAAGGCCCATCCCGCCGCCGATCGCGATCAGGAGGAAGAGGCCGCCGCGTTTCGACCACAGCAGCTTCGACCGCAGTCCCACGAGAAGCAGCACCAGCATCGCCGTGACGAGGTACTGCGGCGCGGACAGAAAATTGACGGCGGACTTGAAGGCGTTGATGACGGGCATGGGCGTCTACGGAATCCCCGTTTCGTTTCCCGTTTCCCGTTTCCCGTTTCCCGTCCCGATCATGCCGGCCCCGAGATTCCGCCGTCCTTCCGAACGCGCCAGAAGTGGACCGCCATCAGGAACGCCGCGATCAGCGGGATGCCGACGCAGTGGAGGACGTAGAAGCGCAGAAGGGCTCCCGCGCCGACGAACCGCCCGCCGAGCAGACCGAAGCGCGCGTCGTTCGTCGACGTGACGAGCGGGATGTCGCCGATCTTCAAGAGGCCTGTGCCCGGACCCTGGATCCCCATCAAGGGCGTCGCGGAAGCCATGTTGGAACCGACCGTGATCGCCCAGATCGCGAGCTGGTCCCACGGCAGCAGGTACCCGGTGAAGGACAGAAGCAGGGTCAGCACGAGGAGGATCACGCCGATCACCCAGTTGAACTCGCGCGGCGGCTTGTAGGAGCCGGTCATGAAGACGCGGAACATGTGGATCCAGACCGAGATCACCATCGCATGCGCGCCCCACCGGTGCACCTCGCGCATGATCCCGAACGGGACCTGCTCCCGAAGATCCAGGATGTCGACGAAGGCGTACTCGACGGTCGGCCGGTAATAGAACATGAGGAGGAGGCCGGTGAACGTCAGCACGAGGAACAGGAAGAAGGTGACGCCGCCCGCGCACCACGTGTACCGCATCTTGACACCGGACTTGCGGGTCTTGACGGGATGGAGATGCAGGACGACGTTGCCGAGCATCGCGAGAACGCGCTTGCGGTTCGTGTTCGGGATGCCGACCCGGAAGATGGACTTCCAGAACTGGCTCGCGACAATCTGCTCTTGTATCTGGCGCCAACGAGGAACCAAAAGACCTCCGCTTTCCGCTCGAGAGACCGGGGGCGAGTCCTAAACCATTTTCACGAATGCCTTGGGATCGCTCCACTGCCCTCGTTCGTAGAGATACCGCGTGGCCTTATCGACGACGATCTGGCCGTCGTCGGGGGAAAGCGTGATCTCGGCGCGCTCGAGCGGCCGGGGGGCGGGACCTTCGAAGTTGATCCCGGAGACGTAGTAGCCCGACCCGTGGCACGGGCACTTGAACTTGTTCTGGGCGGCGAGCCAGTTCGGCGTGCAGCCCAGGTGCACGCACACCGCGACCAGGGCGTAGATCGACTCGGTGTTCCGCACGATCCAGACGCCGTACTTTTCCTTCCAGCGCTCATCGACACCCGGACTGTAGGTGGAGGGCTCCCCCGCCTTGAACCGCGTGGGCGGCTCGAAGAGCACGTTCGGGAAGAGGAATCGGACGGTGGCCGTCAGTCCCACGACGGTCGCGGCCGTGAAACCGAGCCACGCGGCGGTCATCCACTTCAGGGTGGAGCGGCGTGTGAGTCCGTCGGCGAGGACCTCGTCCGAGGGAGAGGGGACCTGTTTTTCTGCCGTGGCCATCGGTCCGGCTCAGACTACCAAAAGCGCGGCGCGCCGCTCAAGGATTCGCGAGGTCTTCGCGGGAGAACCGGCCGGCGCGCCGCGCGTCGCATCCGCCGCGCGGCGGGCCGCCTCGCGCACGCGCAGGTTCGGGTCTTCCCGCGCGACGCGGTCGATGAGCGCAAGACTGCCCGGATCGCGCAGCGCCGCGAGCGCCTGGAGGGCCGAGACCATGGCGGTTTCCGCCTGCTCGGTCGAGAGACTCGCCTGGCGGGAGAGCGAGGCGCGGTCGATCATCGAGCGCAGCACCTCGAGGCCCGAACCGTCGTGCAGGAGAGCGAGCGCGATCGCCGCGTTCCACCGCACGTCGGCGACGGGGTCTCCCAGCAGGACACGAAGACGAGGGGCGGCGCGCGGGTCGCCGAGCTTTCCCAGGACGTACGCCGCCATTTTCCGGGCGCCGGCATCCGGGGAAGTCGAGCTCTCGATGACAGGATCGACCGCGGCGCGGTCTCCGAGCATTCCGAGGCCCCAGATCGCGTAGAGGCGCGTCTCGGGGTCGTCGTCGCGGGAGGCCGCCAGAAGCTGCGGAAGCGCGGCGCGGTCCTGCAGCTTCCCGAGGACGAGGACGAGGTATCGCCGGACTTTCACGTCGTCGGGCCGCTTTCCCGAAAGCCCGTCGAAGACCCGCCGGGTCTCCGCCGAGAGGGCGTCGCGCTCGGGACCCGGGGACATGTGTCCGATCGTGCGCGAGAGCTCGAACGCCGCCTGCCAGCGGCGATTGGCCGTCCCGCCGCGCACTTCGGCGAGCTCGTCGGCGGGCGATCGGCGCTCGAAGGTCATCAGGTTGAACACGAAGAAGATGATGAGCGCCGTGCCGACGCCGAGGAGGGGAAGCACGAAGAATCGCGCGACCGTGGCCCCGCGAGCCGCCGGTCCTTCGTCTTCTTCCGACTCCCCGGGGGCCGAACCGGAATCCGATCGCGGGTCGTCGGTCACAGGGCGGGGAGGTATCTCTTCGCGGAAGTGATTGGATTCGGAACGAAAATCGCGTCCTTCTCGCAGACCGTTTCGCACAGCCGGCACGAGACGCACGGCCCCGCATCGACCTCCGCGATCTTGTGGAACGTCTCCTTGAGAGGGTCCTCGATCAGGTAGATGCAGTCGAACGGACAGATGTCGATGCAGAACTCGCACCCGGTGCAGAGGTCCCGATCGACGATTGCCTTCGGGATGTCCCGGGGCTTGACCTTCTCGACGAGCAGGCCCTTGTTGTCCTGGATACAGGAAACCGGGCAGTACCGCGCGCAGACCGAACAGTCGATGCAGCGGTCCTCGTGAATGACGTATTTCTCGCTCTTGTCGCCCGTGATCGTGTGCGTGGGGCACTTGATTTCGCACACCCCGCACCCGATGCATGTGTCTGTAATGAAATGAGGCATTTGTCGCAAGTCCCTCGCGGAGAGCAGGTTCGTCCGCAGAGGTAAAAATATCACAGGGCGGGGCGATTGACGCTCCGGCGGGGTCCGGGGTGGTCTCTCTGTGGATCGACCGTTGCCGGCGCCTTGCCCCCCTCACCCATCCTCTCCCCCGCTGTCGCGGGTGGAGAGGGGACGAGCGAGCCGGCTCGCCTCAAACTGTGGCACGGCGAGACTC
>JALYUA010000202.1 GCA_030854005.1 Acidobacteriota bacterium | reverse complement strand
CGCGGGAGCCGTCGCCCGGGAGACCATGCGCCGGGTGCGTGAGGCGGTGGGACTGAGAGGGACGGGAGGCGGGAGGGGGTAAGAAAATGGAGCGCGCACACCGCGCGGCTCCGGGCGGAAGGCCGCCGTCCGATCGCGGCCGTACCGCCCGCTTCAGAGTCCGCCCATTGAGCGCGCGCCCACCGCGGGGCGCCAGCGCCGCGCTCGGACACCATCTGTCGCTCGGTCGCGATGAGATGGCGTCCGGAGGATCGATGCACGACGTGGCGCGGCTCGAGACGTCCGGTCGGTTCGGTTTTCGGCTCCTGTGTGCGGCGTGGCTGGTGGGCTCGGCGGAGATCCTCCGCCGGTGGGCCGGTCCGGCCTGGCCGCCGGAGAAGCACGTCGTGCTCTTCGTGGGGGCCTGCGGCGTCTCCGGGCTTCTCGGAACGGTCTTTCTCTGGCGGACGCGCGAGAACGGCGCCCGGGAGCTCACCGAATCGGGAGCCGCCGCCGGCTTCTGGGCCGGAGTCTTCGCGCTGTTGGTCTAACGCTTCCGCGCGCGGTGCGGCGCGCCCGGTCCTTCCAGCCACGCGGCCAGGTCGCGCAACGCCTCCGCGCGTTCCCGCAGAAATTCGGGATCGGACGGCAACCGGCCCGTGATCTGCGCGCACATCTGCGGCAGGAGGAATGGAAACATGACGAGCGCCACGAGCGTGAGCTGCAGCTGGCCGGGATCCCCTCTTCTCAGCCGCCCAGCGTTCTGGGCCTCGGCAAGGTCCGCGACGGCTTTCTTCCAGAAGTCCTGACGTTCGGGCGTCCGCCGTTTCTCGCGCGCGCCGAAACGCAGCGTCTCCCAGAGAGAAAGACGGACCCACGCCTCGCTTCCGGCGAGGACGTGCTGGAGGTCCTCGAGCGACTCGCCGAGCCCGGCGCCGGACGCCGCCCCGCGCGTGAGCAGCTCGCCCAGAAAATTGCGCATCAGGGATCGGAACAGGTCCTCCTTGCGCCCGAAGTAATAGGAGACCAGCCGCTTGTTGACACGGGCCCGGCGGGCGATCGTCTCCATCCGCGCGCCGTCGAATCCATTTCGAGCGAACTCTTCCAGAGCGATCCGCGCGATGCGCGCGCGCGTCTGCGTGGCGTTGCGACGCGGCGCCGGGGGTCGCGGCGACTTGTTCCATCGCGCGCGCGCCGCGACGGATGCGATCTCGCTCCGCTCCCTCTGGCTCAGGGCGGCGGCGCGCCTCGGGCCTCCGATCAGACCGCCGCGGCGGCCGAGCGCCGCGGCGTGCTCGTCTCTTCTGTTCATACCTGAGCGCTCAAGCATATCGTTCTCGGGAAGCCAGCCCGCTGGCGGGAAAGGCCTTATTGATCCCGGGACAGGGCAGGATCGTCATCGAAGATTCGGAATTCAAACCGTCCCGATTCCCCGTATGGTGAGGCCGTGACCGACACGATGCCCTCGCCGGGCCGCCTGGCGTCCAACCGCCACACGGCAATTCTTCTGGCGATCCTCTTCGCGATCGCCGCGGGAGGTCTCCTGTCGGGAGGACGGGCGGATTCCGCCGCTCCGGCGAACCGGCTGCCGACGTACGCCATTCTCGCCGCGGCCCAGGTTCTGCTCGTCCGTTACGTTCGCGCCGGTCTTCGAAGACAGGGCCGGTCTCTCGCGGAGGAGGCGGGACTTCGACGTGTCTCCGTGCGATCCTGGCTCTTCGACGCCGCCGTCGCGGCGGTCTTCATCGCGGTCTCGCGGCTGCTGATTCTCGGATTTCGGCAGATCGTCGGGCCTGACGACTCGCACACGTCCTTCCTGATGCCTCACAGCCTGCTCGAGAAGTCCGCGTGGGTGCTTCTGTCGATCGTCGCCGGCGTCTGCGAAGAGCTGACGTTCCGCACGTATCTGCAGCGGCAGCTCGGGGCGTTCTTCCGGTCCCCGCTCCTCGGTGTCCTCACCCAGGGCGTGATCTTCGGCGTGACGCACGGGTACCAGGGATGGAAGCCGATGCTCACGATTTCCTTCTTCGGAGTCCTCTTCGGGCTCCAGGCGTGGTGGCGCGGGAACGTCCGCGCCGCAATTCTCGCCCACGCGGCGGTCGACATCTTCGGGGGGCTGTTCCCGAACTGACGCGGGCCTCTGACCAGACCGGAGCCCGGGCGGACGCCCCGTTTGAATTCGCGGGTTCCTGCGCTTTTCGTGAAAAAGAAAGGCGGGCCGTGGCCCGCCTCAGAGAGAAATCGTCGGTTCGAGGGTCAGTGCGAAAGCGTTCCCCCGGCCTCTGTCTGCACGCCCGTTCCGAACAGGAGACGCCCGCCCGAGAGCGAAGTGTCGCGCAGCGTCACCGCGAGCGCTTCGGCGAGGGTCTCGACGGCGGAGACCTCGATCTGGTCGCGGACCTCCGCGGTCAGATCCTCGAGGTCGGCTTCGTTGTCTTTCGGGATCAGGATGTGCCGGATCCCGGATCGAACGGCGCCGAGGATCTTCTCCTTCAGGCCTCCGATGGGCAGGACCCTTCCCGAGATCGTGATCTCACCGGTCATGGCGAGGTCGTTCTTCACCGGACGCTTCGACAGCGCCGAGACGACCGCCGACGCCATGGCGATTCCCGCCGAGGGCCCGTCTTTCGGGATTGCGCCGGCCGGAACGTGGATGTGGATGTCGCGCTCGAAGTCCGTCTCCTCGATTCCCAGCCAGGCGGCGTGCGACCGGGCGAACGTCCAGGCCGCGCGAGCGGACTCCTTCATGACGTCGCCCAGCTGGCCCGTCAGGATGAGCTCGCCCTTGCCCCGCATGAGGGAGGCCTCGACGAACATGATGTCGCCGCCCGCGGGGGTGTAGTACATCCCGGTGGCGATCCCGACCTGGTCTTCCCGCGCCATCTTCTCGGGGTGGACCTTGGGCCGGCCGAGGAGCGCGCACACGTCGTCGCGGTCCACGGCGGCCTTTTCGATCTCCTTCGCGGCGATGCGCCGCGCGACCTTGCGGGCAAGCCGTCCGAGCTCGCGCTCGAGCTGCCGCACGCCCGATTCGCGGGTGTACGCGGAGATGACCTCGGAGAGCGCCCCGTCGGTCAGCTCCAGCTGAGCCTTTCCAAGACCGTTCTCCTCCACCTGCCGGGGAACGAGGTAACTCCGCGCGATCGCCAGCTTCTCCTGCTCGGTGTAACCAGCGAAGTTGACGACTTCCATCCGGTCGAGCAGAGGACCCGGGATGTTCTGGATGAAGTTGGCCGTCGCGATGAACAGGACCTCCGAGAGGTCGAACGGCACCGCGAGGTAATGATCGGTGAAACTGTCGTTCTGCGCCGGGTCCAGGACTTCGAGCAGCGCGCTCGCCGGATCGCCCTGGTAAGAGGTCCCCAGCTTGTCGACTTCGTCGAGCAGGAAGACGGGGTTCTTCGTGCCCGCCTGCTTCATGCCCTGGAGGATGCGGCCGGGAAGCGCGCCGATGTAGGTGCGCCGGTGGCCGCGGATGTCCGCCTCGTCGCGGGCGCCGCCGAGCGAGATGCGGACGTACTTGCGTCCCATGGCGCGGGCGATCGACTTCGCGATGGATGTCTTTCCGACTCCCGGAGGTCCGGCGAAGAGCAGGATGCGGCCTCGCGCGCGGGCGGACTGCCTCTCCTCTTCCTTCACGACGCCGGGCTGCGGCGCGCCGTCCACGGATTCCGCGGCGGCCTTCTTCTCGGCCTCCGCCTTCTCCGATTCCTTCCCCGCCGACTGAGCGAGCTGACGGACGGCGAGAAACTCCAGGATCCGGTCCTTCACGTCGGAGAGACCGAAGTGATCCTGGTCGAGAATCTCCGAGGCCCGCTTCACGTCGAGGTGCTCGTCGCTCCGGACGGTCCACGGCAGCTCCGAGAGCGTCTCGAGATAGGTCCGGATGACCTGGGCCTCCATGGATTCGCGTCCCGCGCGGGTCAGCCGCTGCCACTCCCGATCGACTTCCTTACGCGCCTCGGGCGGAAGGTCGAGCGAATCGAGCTTCGCGCGCAGTTCCTTCAAGGCCTCGTCCTGCGCGCCTTCTCCTTCGCCGAGCTCCTTCTGGATCGCGCGCATCTGCTCGCGCAGATACGCTTCGCGCTGGCGGCTTCCGATCTCCTCCTTGACCTTCGACTGGATGTCTTCCTGTGCGGAGAGGACATCGATCTGCCGCTGGACGTGCACCAGCACGCGCCGCAGGCGGTCCTCGACGGAGAGAGTCTCGAGAAGCGACTGCCGCTCCGAGACGGGAATGTCGATGTAACCCGCGACGACATCGGCGAGACGGCCGGGCTCGTTCACCTCGGCCAGGATCTGTTCGATCGCCTCGTTGGGAATGCCCATCTTGCGGCCGAGCTCCGCCGCCCGCTCTCTCGCCTCGCGATGGAGTCCGAGAAACGCGGCGTCGCGCGAGTCGAGCGCGAGCATCTCGGCGGGCTGGTTCACCTGCGCCTCGAGATATCCGTGGCGCGCGGCGATTCTCATCGCGATGCCGCGAGCCTGGCCTTCGAGGACCAGGCGGATGCCGCCGAGACCGCGCTGGACGGAACCGAGAGTCGCGATGGTGCCGATCGTGTAGAGACCCTCGGGCGTGACTTCGTCGCCATCCTGCCGCTGGGCGACCGCGAAGACGCGCCGCTCGGGATCCTTCAGCGCGGCCTCGATGGCGCGCAGAGTTCCGGGCCTCCCCGCCGCGATCGGCAGGCTGACGCCGGGCAGAAGAACCGAGTTCCGCATGGGAACCACGGGGAGAGTCAGCATTTCCGACATGTCCGAGCACCTCTTTCAATGGCCGGCGCGTCCATCGCGCCTCCCGCGAGCTCGCCGCCTCGGCGGTCCGGCTCGCTTCCCTCATCAGCAGGAATTACGACGGCGGGTTGCCGCCCGGTTCAGGGCCGGTTCGACAGAGGCCCCTGAAGGCAGGGCAGATAAGCGCCGCGGCCGGTTCCGATCGGTATAACAAAGGGGTATTCCCGGGAGAGGCGAGCAAGCTTATTGAGGTGAATTTCGCGGCGTGAGGAAAGGAGCAAAACTGTGGTCCTCTCCTCCGGGAGGGGAGGAAGGGGGAGCGATTGGGCCCCCTAGATTTCAACTGCCGTGCTGTAACTCTCGCCCCTCACCCCGGCCCTCTCCCCCGGCGCGCGGGGAGAGGGGGACGAGATCATTCCTCCTCGATCCAGGCGGTCTCGCCCGTCTGAATGAAGAACAGGCCGGCGCGGGTCGGGCGGCCGGTGAGCTCGCGCCAGCGACGGCGGTAATGCGCGATCTGCGGCTGGTAGAACCGCACGAGCGCGTCTCGATTTCCCGCGACGGTGTCGGACTTGTAGTCGATCAGGACCCACCCCTGCTCCTCCTCGAACACGAGATCGATCGCACCCGTCAGAAGAGTCTCCGCGGGCCCCTCGGTGACGCCGACGTCCGACGACGGAACGGAAAGGGCGAACGGGACTTCGACGAGGCAGCGGCTGGAGGCGAGCGCGCGGTTCCAGAGCGGAGAACGCCTGACGCCCTCGACAGCGGCGAGCGCTTCTTCGAGATCCTCCGGAGGCCGCTCCTCCTCGGCGAGCACGTTGACCGCGTAACTCCGCAGGTCGAGCGAGGGTTCGCGCATCGTCGCTTCGAGGAGGCGATGAAGCGCGCTGCCCCACGACATGCCCTTTCCCGTCGAGGCGACGAACGGCCGCGCGGCGGGATCCGCCCCCGCATGCGCGAGCGCGGTGACGCTCACGGCCGCGTAAGTCGGCTGCGTGGAGGCGCTCGCCCGGCTTTTCCGCCGCCCCCGGAACTCCTTCAGCGCCGAAGCCGCCTCCCGGGAGTCCGCCGATTCCTGCGGCGCCGCCGTCCCTGATCCAACCTGCGGGAGAT
>JALYUA010000168.1 GCA_030854005.1 Acidobacteriota bacterium | reverse complement strand
GAGCTGAGAGCTGAGAGCTGACAGCTTCCTATGACGAACCTCTACGACCAGCAGCGCCGCAACCTCCGACGGAGTGCCGGGCTCCTGACGGGTTTCATCGCGTTCGTCGCCTTCCTCGGCATGGGGGGCGATCTCTTTCTGTACGGGTCGGGCGCCAGCCCGGGACTTCCGGTGCTGACGATCGGAGCCCTGCTGTTCGGCGGGGGGTCCGCTCTCTGGTCGCTGAAAGGAGGCGATCGGGCGGTGCTCGATTCGACTCACGCGCAGCCCCTGGATCGCGACGACCCCCGGCATCGGATGCTCGACAACGTCGTCGAGGAGATGGCGATCGCGTCGGGGCTGCCGAAGCCGGCGGTCTACGTCGTCCCCGATTCCGATCCGAACGCGTTCGCGACGGGGTCGGGGCCGGAGAAGTCCTCGATCGCCGTGACGGCGGGGCTCCTCGAGGCGTTGAACCGCGAAGAGCTCCAGGCCGTCGTCTCCCACGAGATGTCTCACGTCAAGAACTACGACGTGCGGGTCATGACGATCGTGGCCGCGCTCGTCGGCTCGGTTCTCCTGATCTCCGACTGGGGCAGCCGCGGCCTCGCGTGGGGGGGCGGCTCGCGGGACGATGACGACCGGGAAGGCGGCGGGCTCGGCATCCTCTTCTTCGTCCTCTGGGTGATCTCGCTCGTGCTCGCGCCGCTGATCGCCCAGGTCGTGGCCATGTCGGTCTCCCGCGAACGGGAGTACCTCGCGGACGCCTCCGGCGCGGAGCTGACCCGCAATCCCCTGGCCCTCGCGTCGGCTTTGGAGAAGATCGCCGCGGCCGCGGAGCCGACCCGCTCCATCAAGCAGGGCGTCGCGCACCTGTGCATCGAAGACCCGCGCGGACGACAGGTCAACGAGAAGGAGGGCGTCTTCTCGAACCTCTTCGCCACGCACCCGCCGATCGCGAAGCGGATCGCACTTCTGAGGGAAATGGCGTACCAGATCGGAACGGAAGGCGGTAAGCGGTAGGCGGAGTCTTCAGCTTTCCGTAGTCCGTTATCAGTCTTCAGTTGTCCGTGGTTGGGACAATCGCCTGGAGAACTGAGAGCTCGGAACAAAAACGGAAGACGCTGGCGAAGCCGGCCTAGTCCAGATCGAAGTCCCGGATCGGCCTCGAATCGTCCTTCTTGGCGCGATCGAAGAGCTCGTCGAACTTGCGGTTCAGGACGTCCTTCTTCGACTTCTCGGCCTCGACGGACGCGTTGAACTTTTTCTCCCTCTCGACGTCGTGCGTCTTCAGAGCGCCGATGGCGTCGTCGACGGTCTGGAAGGTGCGCGGGGCCTTCGGAGCCTCGTGCGAGATGACGGCCTTCAACTCCGAATCGACCTTCAAGCGCGCGTTGCAGCAGGGGCAGAGCAACTCGAAGTCCATGGAGGGAGTGTAGCTGAGGACGGGAGGCGGGAGGCGGGAAACGGGAAACGGGAAACGGGAAACGGGAAACGAACGCTAGACTCTCAACTCTGAACTCTCAACTGCTTAGAATCCCTTGCGCTCCCTCCGCTCACGCCTTTCCCGGCGGTCCGGTCGCCCGGCGTCGGGGCGGGGGGCGAGCATCCGGTCGAGGCGCCTGGCCTCGGCGACTTCGGGCGAGGGCGGCGGGGTGGCGTCTTCATAGAGGAGGCGCGCCTGCGCCTTCGGGATCGAGCGGGAGGCGAGCCCCCTCACGATCAGGATGCGCGTGTCGTCGCGGGAGGAGCTGATCGTGAGGCGGTCACCGGGGCGGACTTCCCGGTGCGGCTTGGCACGGGCTCCGTTCACGTCGACCTTTCCCCCCTCGATGGCCGCCTTGGCCTGCGACCGCGTCGGGTAGACGCAGGCCACGTCGAGCCAGACGTCGAGGCGGACGGAAGCGGGCAGCTCGGGGTCGGTCAGAGGTCGAAGCTCTCTTCCGGATCGGCCGGCCGCTCCGGCTCCGGAGGTCGGGCGATCCCGCGCGGATCCTCCTCTTTCGCGGCCGGCGGAGCGGGCGCGCCCTTTCGGGCCAGCCAGTCGAGAAATTCCGGAGAGGCCGCGGCGGGCTCCTCGGCGGGACGGCCCAGGTAGTAGCCCTGGGCGGCAAAGACCCCCTCCGCGAGGCAGACATCCAGGTCGGCCGCGGTTTCGATGCCCTCGGCGATCAGTCCCACCGAGGCGTCGCGAGCGACCTGCGCGAGCAGCCGGAGAACGGACCGCCTCGGGGCGTCGCTCGAGACGCCTCGCGTGATCTCGCTGTCGACCTTGATCCAGCGCGGCGAGAGCCCGGAACAGTACCGGATGGTTTCGTAACTCGAAGTGATGTCGTCGAGCGCGATCGAAACCCCGAGATCGTGCGGCACGGCAAGCGCGGCGCCCAGCTGCTCGAGCGATTCCACCCGCTCGACCTCCACGAGATCGAGGGCGAGCCGCGTGTAGGGAAACTGGACGCGTTCCGCTTCGGCGCCGAGACCCGAGAGGCCGCCGTCGCCGGAAAGGAGACGCGGGTTCACGTTCAGGAACAGCATCGCGTCGGAGGGAAGACGGGCCGCCGCCTCGAGCACGTGGATCCAGGAAATCCGCTCGAACGCGAGCGCGATGCCGAGCCGCTGGGCCGCGGGGAAGATCTCCGCCGCGAGCCGGGTCCCTCCGTCCGGCGCTCGGACTCGAAGGAGCCCCTCGAACCCGATGTTCTCCCCCGTTCGCAGGTCGAAGATCGGCTGAAACTCGACGAAGAGGGCGGAGGCCGACAGCGCGTCGACCAGCCAGAGAGCTCCGACCTGGCGCGCCGCGGCCGGGAGCGGCGCGAGATTCCCGATGGCGTCCCATTTCGTCTGGGCCGGATCCTCGGGCGCGACGCGGACGTGCTCGGAGAGCGGACCCAGGGCTTCCTGCATTTTCGTCAGAAGCTCGGCCGCGGTGCGCTCGACCGCGATCCGCCGGGAACGCCCGTAGATCTGCCCCCGCGACCAGATCTTCCCGAGCGCGGAGGAAAGCGCGCGCTCCGCATCCGGCCCGTCCGGCCGGACGAAGAGAGCCCGGGCTTTCCGCCAGCGCTCGAGACGGCCCAGAGTCCGAGCGTCCAGAACACCAACGGAAGAGGAGAGCACTGCATGGATTGTAAGCGAGGCGGGGGGGCGAGCTGTCAGCTATCAGCTCTCAGCTGTCAGCGGTCAGCTGTCAGCCGCCGGTGCGTACGAGGCCTTCGCTGACTGGATCGAAAGGCAGGAGACGGACAGGACTCAATTCCCTTTCCAAGCAGCTCTCTTGTTCTTGAGCGCGATCCGAAATCACTCAGAGAGCGCGCGAGTCGCTGCGCCTCGGTCAGAGAGCTGAAAGCTGACAGCTGGCAGCTTCAACCCTCCTTGTCCTCGTACTGGCTCTTGAGCGAGGAGACCACCGCCGGATCCGCCAGGGTCGTCGTGTCGCCCAGCACGCGCCCCTCGGCGATGTCCCGCAGAAGGCGGCGCATGATCTTCCCGGATCGAGTCTTGGGCAGGTCGGCTGTGAAAAAGAGACGATCCGGCTTCGCGATCGCGCCGATCTTCTTCGCGACGTGCGCCGACAGCTCCGATCGGAGACCGTTTCCGCCGCTGGCCGCCGTCCCCGTCTGGGACTTCTCCTTGAGGATGACGAAGGCGGCGATCGCGGTTCCCTTGATCTCGTCGTTGACTCCGACGACGGCCGCCTCGGCTACCGCCGGGTGATCGACGAGCGCGGACTCGACTTCCATCGTGCCGATCCGATGTCCCGCGACGTTCATCACGTCGTCGACACGGCCGAGAAGCCAGAAGTATCCGTCCTTGTCGCGCTTGGCTCCGTCGCCTGGAAAATACGTGTCCTTGTTCCACTTCGACCAGTAGGTGTTGACGTACCGCTCGTCGTCGCCCCAGATCGTGCGGAGCATCGCCGGCCACGGCCGCGTGATTGCGAGGTACCCGCCTCCGACTTCGACCTCGCGCCCGTTCTGATCGAGGATCGCGGCGCGCACGCCGGGGAATGCCTGTGTGGCGGAGCCGGGCCGCGTGGTCGTAATGCCCGGCAGCGGCGTGATCATGATCATTCCGGTCTCGGTCTGCCACCAGGTGTCGACGACGGGGCATCGTCCCCCGCCGATGAACTTCTGGTACCAGATCCAGGCCTCCGGGTTGATCGGCTCGCCCACCGATCCCAAGAGCCGCAGAGACGAGAGGTCGTGCTTTTCCGGCCACTCCGTTCCCCACTTCATGAACGCGCGAATCGCCGTCGGCGCCGTGTAGAGGATCGTCACGCCGTGGCGCTCGATCAGGTCCCAGAAGCGGTCCCGGCCCGGAGTGTCCGGCGCACCCTCGTACATCAGGCAGGTCGCGCCGTTGGCGAGCGGCCCGTAGACGACGTAGGAATGCCCCGTCACCCACCCGATGTCCGCCGTGCACCAGTACACGTCCTCGTCCTTCAGATCGAAGACCCACTTGCTCGTGGCGTAGGTGCCCAGGAGATATCCGGCGGTCGTGTGGAGGATGCCCTTCGGTTTGCCCGTCGTTCCGGAGGTGTAGAGGATGTAGAGCGGGTCCTCGGAATCCATCTTTTCCGGAGGACAGTTCGCGGAGGCGTCGGCCATCAGCTCCGACCACCACACGTCGCGGCCCGCGCGCCAGCTCACCTCGCCGCCCGTGCGCTTGACGACGATCATCCGCTCGATCGTGGGGGTGTCCGTCAGCGCCTCGTCCGAGATCTTCTTCAGCGGGACGACGTTCCCGCGGCGCCATCCGCCGTCGGCCGTGACGAGAATCTTCGCGCCCTGGTCGTTGATGCGGTCGCGAAGGGATTCCGCCGAGAACCCTCCGAAGACGACCGAATGGATGGCGCCGATCCGGGCGCAGCCGAGCATCGCGATCGGCAGCTCCGGGATCATCGGCATGTAGAGAGTGACCCGGTCACCCTTCTTCACGCCGAGCGACTTCAAGACGTTCGCGAACTTGCTCACTTCGCGCAGCAGCTCCCGGTACGTGATGGTGCGCTGATCACCCGGCTCCCCTTCCCAGATGAGGGCGGCCTTGTTGGCGCGAGACCCCCGGGCATGGCGGTCGACGCAGTTGACCGAGGCGTTCAGCTTGCCCCCGACGAACCACTTCACCCGCGGCGGCTTCCAGTCGAGGACCTTCCGCCACGGTTTCATCCATTCGAGCTCTTCTGCGAACCCGGCCCAGAATTTCTCGAAATCGCGATCCGCCTTCCGATAGATCCCCGGGTTGGCCACGCTGGCCGCGGCGGCGAACGCTTTGGGGGCCTTAAACCGGCGCTTTTCGAGGAGCAGGGCTTCGATGGTCTCGTCCGCTCGGGTCGGCATCGGCGCGCTTCTCCTTTCGAGGACGGCCGCCCCGGGCGGGGCGAGTCCTCGTGGGACCGAATGTTATTCCCAAAGCGCCCCCGGCGCGTAACACCTCTTGACATCGGTTCGAAGTTTGAAACACTCTGCGCCCACGACTCGTCAATGCCCGGCGCAGTCTGCCGGCCGCCATCCTCATGGAGAGCGAGCACCGCAAGGGGCGGCGGCTCCCGGCGTTTGCTTCCTCAGCTCGCGCGGGACTCCGTGTCCGACCGCACCTCCGGGCCCGGGATGACGGCGTCAGGCCCCTTCCCGGCACCCCCCCTTTCCACCATAGACTTTTCCATCGCAGTCACCGGCGTCGTTCGATTCGGACTTGGCGCATCTCTAAACTTTTAGGAGGGAGGGATCATGGCGACCGCAACGATGGAGAGACAGGCGCCCACGGGCGCCCTCAGTCCGGAAGAGAGAAGGGTCATCTTCGCCTCGTCACTCGGCACGGTGTTCGAGTGGTACGACTTCTACCTCTACGCGACACTCGCTCCTTTCTTCGCCGCCCTTTTCTTTCCCCCGGGCAACGCGACGGCCGCCCTTCTCTCCTCGTTCGTCACCTATGCGGCGGGGTTCCTCGTGCGGCCCTTCGGCGCGCTTTTCTTCGGGCGGATCGGAGACCTCGTCGGACGCAAGTACACGTTCCTCGTGACGATCGTCGTCATGGGTGCGTCGACTGCGGCCGTCGGACTCCTGCCGACCTACGCCAAGATCGGCTTTGTCGCTCCGATCCTGCTCGTGCTGCTCCGGCTGCTCCAGGGTCTCGCGCTCGGCGGCGAGTACGGCGGCGCAGCAACGTACGTGGCCGAGCATGCGCGGCACGGCCGCCGCGGATACAGCACGGCGTGGATCCAGACGACCGCGACGCTCGGCCTGTTCATGTCCCTTCTGATCATCGGCCTGTGCCGCTGGAAGATGGGACCGGACGAGTTCAAGGCCTGGGGCTGGCGGATTCCGTTCCTGCTGTCGGTCGTCCTGCTGATCTTCTCGATCTACATCCGGCTGAAGCTGCAGGAATCTCCGATCTTCAAGCGCATGAAGGCCGAGGGCAAGGGCTCGAAGGCGCCCCTGACCGAGAGCTTCGCCACGTGGTCCAACGCCAAGATCGTGCTGCTCGCGCTGTTCGGCGCCACGGCCGGGCAGGGCGTCGTGTGGTACGCCGGCCAGTTCTACGCGCTGTTCTTCCTGACGCTCTATCTGAAGCTCGATTACCTGACGGCGTACATCCTGATCGCCGCGTCCCTCCTGATCGCGACGCCGTTCTTCATCGTCTTCGGGTCGCTCTCCGATCGGATCGGCCGCAAATGGATCATCCTGATCGGCTGCCTGCTCGGGGCCCTGACGTTCTTCCCGCTCTTCAAGGCGCTCACGCACTACGTCAACCCGGGGCTCGAGCGTTATGCGGCGGCCACACCGATCACGGTCTCGGCGGACGACTGCAAGATGCACATCTTCCCCACGCCGAAGACGGTCTTTTCCCCCTGCGACAAGGCGAAGGACTTCCTGACCAAGGCGGGCCTGTCCTTCAGCTCGGCTCCGGCCGTGGCGGGTGAAACGGTCGTCACGAAGATCGGCGACACCGAGCTACGCGGCTACGACGAGGACAAGTACAAGGCGGCCCTGAAGGCCTCCGGCTACCCCGCGGCGCCTGACAAGTCGCAGATCAACTATCCGATGACTCTGCTGGTCCTCGTGATCCTCGTGCTCTACGTGACGATGGTGTACGGTCCGATCGCGGCCTTCTTAGTCGAGCTTTTCCCGACGCGCATCCGGTATACGTCGATGTCGCTGCCGTACCACATCGGAAACGGATGGTTCGGAGGGATGCTGCCGCTGCTCGCCACGGCGCTGGTCGCCTCTCGCGGCAACATCTACGCGGGCCTCTGGTATCCGGTCATCGTCGCGGCCATCACGTTCGTCATCGGAGCGCTGTTCCTCCGCGAGACGAAGGACCGGGACATTCAGGCAATCTAAAGGCAGCCACCAGGGGGGAGACCCGCGGATACTTTTCATCCAGCGGAACTCGTATGCGACGAAACAAGGAGGAGAGCATGACTCGACGGTTTCTTCGATTCGCCCTGGTCGCGGCAGCGATCGTCGGGCTCGTGCCCGCCGCCGCGCCGGCCCAGGTGGTCGTCAAGGTCAGCGACACGGTCAACTTCCGCCTAGGATTTCAGCTTCAAGGCTGGTCGGAATGGCTTCAAGACCCCGTCAGCGAGGGATACCAGCAGAACTTCAAGATTCGCCGCGTCCGGCTGATCGTGGCCGGTCAGGTCGCCAAGAACGTCACGTTCTTCATGCAGACGGACAACGCGAACCTCGGCGCCAGCGTCGGGACAGCGACCAAGTCGCTGAACACCGGGCTCCTGATGCAGGACGCCTTCGGCGAGTGGCACCCCTTCAGCAACGACCTGTTCATCCTGGACTTCGGCAAGATGCTCACGCCCTTCACCCGCAACTCGCTTCAGAGCACGTCGAGCCACCTGGCGTTGGACGGCGGCACCTGGACGTTCCTCCAGAGCGCTCCTCTTCAGAGCGACGCTGGGCGTGACGTCGGACTCCAGTTGAAGAGTTACCTCGCGGCCGATCACCTCGAGATCCGGACGGCCCTGCTCGAGGGATTCCGGGCACCGGCGAACGCGAACGGTGCGGGCTCCCGCAACCCCTATCGCTTCGCCGGTCGGATCGTCTACAACGTCTTCGATCCGGAAAAGGGTTACGTTCCCGTCGGCACCAACCTTGGCAAGAAAAAAATTCTGGCGTTCGGCGCCGGCTACGACACCCAGGGCGGCTTCACCACACCCGCGACGGCGACCCTTCCCGAAGGGAAAGGATACGAAGCCTACGGCGGCGACGTCATGGTCGACTGGCCGGTGGGCCCCGGAGACGCGAAGACCGGACGAAGCGCGTTGACGGCGCACCTGGACTACATCCACTACGACGGCGGCTGCGGGCTGACACCGGCGGGCGCCCGCGCGGCGAACTGCCTGATCCCGACGCTTTTCCGGCAGCAGGAGCTCTTCACCGACGTCGGCTTCTACTTCAAGCCGATCGAGCTTCAGCCGTTCATCCGCTTCGAGACGGAGAACTTCAAGGACACGATCGACCACGGGCGCAACATCCGCCGCTACATGGGTGGGTTCAACTACTACGTCGCGCAGCAGAACATGAAGATCACGGCCGCCTATGAACGAATCGTTCCCGGGTCGCAGCCGGCGACGGCAAAGACGAAGAACTCGAACCACGTCGTCGTTCAGCTTCAGTTCTATTACTTCTGATCGGGTGGGCAGATCGGGGGCGAAGGAGGAAGACATGTCGAAAAAAAATAAAGAGGGACTGACCCGCCGCCAGTTCGTGAAGGTCACGGGGACGGGCGCGATCGCCGCCGGCGTGGGCGCGAACTTCCTGTTTCCCGCGCGCGCGGCGGCGCAGCAGAAGACGCTTCGCATCATCCAGTGGAGCCACTTCGTTCCGGGATACGACAAGTGGTTCGACAACACCTACACCAAGGAATGGGGCGCCAAGAACAACACGAACGTCGTCGTGGACCACATCTCGATCGCTGAGATCAACGCGCGCGCGGCCGCGGAGGTGGCGGCGAAGAAGGGGCACGACCTCTTCATGTTCCTGTCCCCTCCCGCCGCGTACGAGAAGCAGGTGATCGACCACTCCGAGATCTACCAGACGGTCGAGAAGAAGCACGGGAAGAAGATCGACCTCGCGCACAAGTCGACCTACAACCCGAAGACGAAGAAATACTTCGCGTTCTCCGACTCGTACGTCCCCGACCCGGGAAACTACCGGAAGGATCTGTGGGAAAAGGTCGGCTTCCCCAACGGCCCGGACACCTGGGACGACCTCCGGATCGGCGGCAAGAAGATCAAGGACAGCGTCGGAAACCCGGTCGGGATCGGACTCTCGCAGGAGCTCGACACCAACATGGCCGTCCGGGCGCTCCTCTGGTCGTTCGGCGGCGCCGAGCAGGACGAGGCCGGCAACGTCGTCATCAACTCGAAGCAGACGCTCGAGGCCATCAAGTACATGCGCGCCATGTTCAAGGAGTGCATGACGCCGGAGGTGTTCACCTGGGATCCCTCCTCCAACAACCGCGGAATCCTCGCTGGCAAGCTCTCCTTCGTCGCCAACGCCATCTCGGTCACGCGGACGGCGGAGAAGGACAACCCGGAGATGTCGAAGAACATCCAGGTGGCGCAGGCGCTGAAGGGCCCGGCGCGCCGCATCGCGGCGGAGCACGTCATGGACTGCTACGCAATATGGAACTTCGCCGAGAATCAGGAGGGCGCCAAGCAGTTCCTGGTCGACTACATCGACAACTTCGCCGCCGCTTTCAAGGCGAGCGAGTTCTACAACTTTCCCTCTTTTCCGAGCACGGTCCCGGACATCAAGGCTCTGCTCGCCAACGACCCGAAGGGCGTGCCGAACGACAAGTACAAGGTCCTCTCGAACGTCCTCGACTGGGCGACGAACGTCGGCTATCCGGGATACGCGACGGCGGGGATCGACGAGGTCTTCAACACCTTCGTCCTGCCGACCATGTTCGCTCGCGCGGCGCGCGACGAGGTCACGCCGGAAGAAGCGTTGAAGACGGCGGAAGCGGAGATCAAGCGCATCTTCGCGAAATGGAAGTAAAAAGATAAGCTCACCCGCGCCATGGCTATAGTCCAGACGCGGGCGCTGACCAAAGTTTTCAAAAAAGGGGAGCTCGGCGCCGTCAACAGCGTCGACCTGGAGAGCCGGGAGGGCGAGTTTCTCGTCCTCCTCGGCCCGTCCGGGTCCGGCAAGACAACCCTGCTCCGCATGATCGCCGGGCTCGAGGAACCGACCTCGGGCGAGATCCTGATCGGCGGCCGCGTCGTCAACGACATGACGCCCCGCGAGCGCCGGATCGCGATGGTCTTTCAGAGCTACGCCCTCTACCCGCACCTGACCGTCTTCGGCAACATCGTCTTCCCCCTGAAGGCCCAGGGCATGGAGAAGGGCGAGCGCCAGAAGAAGGCGGAGTGGGCGGCAGGCCTCCTCGGCATCGGCCATCTGATGCACCGCAAGCCGAGAGAGCTTTCGGGCGGCGAGCGGCAGCGCGTCGCCCTCGCGCGCGCGATCGTGCGGGAGCCGTCGCTCTTCCTCCTGGACGAGCCGCTCTCGAACCTCGACGCGAAGCTCCGCGCTTCGGCGCGCACCGAGCTCGAACAGTTTCAGAGACGCGTCGCGACCACCACGATCTACGTGACGCACGATCAGGTGGAAGCCATGGCCATGGGCGACCGGGTCGTCGTCATGAACAAGGGGCTCGTGCGGCAGATCGGCACGCCCGCGGAGGTCTACGACGATCCCGCCGACACGTTCGTCGCCACGTTCCTCGGCTCACCCCCGATGAATCTGATCGACATCGGAGACGTGACGGTCGGATTCCGGCCCGAGCATTTCTTCCCGGTGAGCCACCTGGCGGGACAGGCGGCAGTCCCCGCGGACATACGGGAAGACGCGCGGGTGGGCCCCTATGTCCCCCTGAAATTCCTGATCAGCCACGAGGAGTACCTGGGCGCCGAACGGATTCTGTACGGCAAGCTGGAGGGCGGGCGTTTCGACGGCAAGCCCGCCGTCTCGCGGATGTCCTCGACGCACGGCGCCGTTTTCGAGAGCGGCTCCGTGCACGCGTTCGCGGTCCGGCAGGGGGACCTCAAGTTCTTCCATCGGGAGCAGGGCACCCGGACCACACCCGTCCCGCTCTCATGAGCGCCCTCGGCCGACAGCGCTGGCTGGGGCCGGCCATGTTTCTGCCGGCCATCCTTTACGTCGTTGCCCTCGTCGGCGTGCCGTTCGTGCTCGCCTTTCTCTACAGCGTCGGAGACGTCAAGGTCGGCAGCGTCGGCTACCACTTCGTAGGTCTCGCGAACTTCAAGTCCGTCCTGCAGAGTCCCACCTTCCTCCGGTCGCTCCGGAACTCCTTCGTCTTCACCATCGCGTCGCAGATCCTCGTCCTCCTGGGCGCCAACATCCTCGCGATGGCGTTGAAGAACGTGTTCCCGGGACGGCGCTTCGTCCGGTTCCTGATCCTCCTCCCCTGGGTCGCGCCGGTGTCGATCGGCTCGATCGGGTGGAAATGGATTCTCGACTCGCTCTACAGCGTCATCAACTGGGTGCTCATCCGGTTCCACCTGGTGAACGCTTTCTCGCCGCCGATGTACCTGGGCGAGCCGAAGCTCGCGATGATCTCGGTGATCCTCGTGCACACGTGGCACATGCTTCCGTTCGCGACGGTGATCATCCTCGCGGGCTGGACGGCCATTCCGAAGGACATCCCGGAGGCCGCGGCCGTCGACGGGGCCGGGTTCTTCCGGAAGCTGTTCCAGATCGAGCTGCCGATGATGCTCCCGATCATCAACGTCGCCGTGCTCTTCGGCGTGATCTTCACGTTCACCGACATGACGGTCGTTTACATCCTGACCCGCGGCGGTCCCTACGACACGACGCAGGTCCTGCCGTCGCAGGCGTTCTTCACCGGCATCCTGGGGAGCGATCTCGCGGAAGGCGCCGCGATCTCGCTCTTCCTGGTTCCCCTTCTGGTCGTCGTCGCCTGGCTCATGCTGCGGACGGCCCACAAAGCGGAAGTCACGTAGATGGCGGCCGGCCTGAAGACGCGTCGCGGGTTCGGACGGGCGGTGCACGTCCTGGTGCTCCTCTTCTACTCGGTCGCGCTCGGGTTCCCGTTCTACTGGATGGTCATCACGAGCTTCAAGCAGAACCCCGACCTCTACAACCTGAAGAACAACCCGTTCATCTTCAACATGAAGCCGACGCTCGAGCACGTGACGTTTCTCTTCCGGGAGACGCTCTTCCTGCGCTGGCTCGGGAACACGCTCTTCGCCGGGATCTGCGTCGTCACCATCACCCTCCTCCTCGCGGTGCCGGCGGCCTATGCGCTGACGCGGATCACCGGACGCTGGGGAGGGAACGTCGGGATCGCGATCTTCCTGACGTACCTCATTCCTCCGACGCTGCTCTTCATTCCCCTGTCGCGAATCGTCGCGCTCCTCGGGCTGCAGGACACCCTCTGGTCGATCATCGTCGTCTACCCGAGCTTCACGATCCCTTTCTCGATCTGGCTCCTGATGGGATTCTTCAAATCGATCCCGCGCGAGCTCGAGGACGCCGCCATGGTCGACGGCCTGACTCGCTTCCAGGCGTTCATCAAGCTCGTGATCCCGATTTCCGTGTCGGGGATCCTGACGGTCGTGATCTTCACCTTCACTCTCGTCACGCAGGAGTTCGTCTACGCGCTGACCTTCATCTCCTCCGCGTCCCATCAGACCGTCGGGGTCGGCGTTCCGATCTACCTGGTCCGCGGCGACGTCTATTACTGGGGCTCCCTGATGGCGGCCTGCCTGATCTCGGCGCTCCCGATCGGAATCCTCTACAACCTGTTCCTCGACAGGTTCATCGCCGGCTTTACCGTCGGGTCGGTGAAGTAGAAGTGGAGAGTCCCGGCGCTGACAGCTGAGAGCTGAGAGCTGACAGCTACTCCGGTTGCTGTCTAGTCAGGCAGTGGATCGTGCCAAGGCCCCAGACCAGGTCGACCGCGTGGATCCCGACGACGGGGCGGTCGAAGAGCTCGCCGAGGATTCCGAGCGCGATCCGGTCGTTCGGGTCGTTGAAGGTCGGAACGAGCACCGCGGCATTGGCGACGTAGAAGTTGGCGTAGGAGGCCGGGAGGCGCCGCCCGTCGAAGAAGACCGGCGCCGGCATCGGAAGGAACGCGACGTTCGGCCGGGACCCGTCCTCGAGCCGCGCCTCCTCGAGCCGCTCCCGGTTTTCCTCGAGCGCTTCGTAGTTCTCGTCGGTTCGGTTCTCCTCGCGGCACAGAACCAGCGTGCGCGGACCGGTGAAGCGGCAGAGATCGTCCACGTGGCCGTGCGTGTCGTCGCCCGCGATCCCGCGCCCGAGCCAGATCACGTGGCGGGCTCCGAGGGTGTCGCGAAAGACGCGTTCATACCCCGGCCGGTCGAGACCGGGGTTCCGGACCTGCACAGACGGATCGAGCAGGCACTCTTCGGTCGTGATCAGGGTGCCCGCCCCGTTGACGTCGATCGCGCCGCCCTCGAGGACGACCTCGCGCTCCCCTTCGCCCGGCACGGCGGGAAGCAGGCGCAGCCCGAGGGCGCGCGCGACCCTGTCCGGGACGCGGTCGTCGCGGCGCCAGTTCGGATATTTCGCCCAGCCGTTGAACCGGAAACGGCGGATGGCGACCTCCCGCCGCGGCGAATCCGCAACGACGAAAGCCGGGCCGGAGTCCCGCGTCCACCCGCGGTCGGTCGGCACCCGGAAGTACTCGACGCGGGGAACGTCCAGGCCGCAGCGGCGCAGCACGCGCCTCGCGCGAGCCTCGCGGGCGGCGGAATCGACCAGGATGCGCAGGATCTCGCCCCGCAGGATCCAGCGGGAGATTTCAGCGTAGGCCCACGGGATGGGACCGAACCGGCCCGGCCAGTCCGACGCGTTGTGCGGCCAGCCGATCCAGGTCGCCTCGTGCGGCTCCCATTCGGCCGGCATCGAGAAGCCGCTCTCGGGAAGGCGGCGGCGCGAAGGGGTCAGCGGCGCTCGCC
>JALYUA010000164.1 GCA_030854005.1 Acidobacteriota bacterium | reverse complement strand
GGATAGCCTTGCCTTCGCCCGGGCGCCTCGCGGGAGAGGCGGGCGCCCCGGTCACTTCACGCCGGAGGCCTCGGGACTCTTCGGCGTTCCCGGCCGGACTCGGCGTTCCGGTCCGGAGAGTCGATCGGTCGCTGCCAGGAATCGGGAAGGGTTCTTGCTTGGGGCTCCGGCGTCGGGATTCGGCCTGCTCGATGAGAGGTCAGAGAAGGGGGAGCACCCATGAAGTGGGAAGGTGAGCGGGAAAGCAGCAACGTCGAGGATGGGCGCGGCGGGGGAGGATTCCCGATCGGCGGGCGGGGCGCGTCTCTCGGGTGCGGCGGCCTGATCATTCTCCTCCTCGTCTCGTGGTTTACGGGCATCAACCCGCTGAGCCTCCTCAACATGGTGCAGGGCAACGCGCCGGTCTCGACGGGAGCGCCCCCCGCGCCGGCGGGCCAGCGGGCTCCTGCCGGGGAAGCGGGCACGCGCGCCGGCGCTCCCGCGGACCAGCTCGGCCGGTTCGCTTCGGTCGTTCTGGCCTCGACGGAAGACGTCTGGAAGGATCAGTTCGCGAAGATGGGCAAGACCTACACGGCGCCCAAGCTCCACCTGTTCACGCAGGCGACCCGCTCCGAGTGCGGAATTGCCTCGATGGCGAGCGGACCCTTCTACTGTCAGCTGGACCAGAAGGTGTATCTCGACCTGAACTTCTTCCAGCAGCTTTCGCAGCGCTACGGCGCGCCGGGCGACTTCGCCGATGCGTACGTGATCGCGCACGAAATCGGCCATCATGTCCAGAATCTGCTCGGCGTCTTTGACGAGATGGGAGGAAGCCGCGGGCGGGGGGCGAATTCCAACTCGGTGCGGGTCGAGCTCCAGGCGGACTGCTTCGCCGGCGTCTGGGGCTTCCACGCGAACCAGGACCGCCACCTGATCGACCCGGGCGACTTCGAGGAGGGGCTTCGCGCGGCAGGAGCGATCGGCGACGATCGATTGCAGCGGCGCTCCGAGGGAACGGTTTCGCCGGAGAGCTTCACGCACGGCAGCTCCGAAGAGCGGACGAGCTGGCTGCGGCGGGGACTCGAGACCGGCGACGCGGGCCGGTGCAACACGTTCCAGAGACAACTGCAGTGAGGGACGGCCGGCGGCAGGCGGTAGGCGGTAGGCGGTAGGCGGGAGCCGGGAGGCGCGTCGAGCGTTGCGCCCTTAGAATCGGCCGGTGGCGCGGTGGAGTCGGGAATCGAGAATCGCGGGTGCCGCGCTCTTCCTTCTCGTCGGCGGTTACGGCGCCCTCCTGATCTGTCACGCGTCCCGCGCGGTGGGAGGCTCCGACAGCTCGGGGTACTACAACGAGGCGCGAGCCGTGGCGGCGGGCCGTATCGTCGAGCCGCTGGAGCCGCTCACGAGATTCGGCCTTCCCCTCGACCACAGCCACTATTTCATTCCGCTCGGCTACTCCGAGGGCCCCGCGCCCGGAACGATGGCGCCCTCCTATCCCGTCGGCCTGCCTCTTCACTTCTGCGCCGCGGCCTCGATCCTCGGCTGGAACTCCGGGCCCTTTCTCGTCAGCCCCGTTGCGGCGGCGGTTTCGCTTTTGCTGATCTACCTGGTGGCGCGTGAGCTCGGACTCTCCCGAACGGGCGGCCTGGCGTGCACCGCGATGTTCGCGTGCGTTCCGATCCTCGTGTACCAGGGGGTGCAGCCGATGAGCGACGCCGTCGCGACCGCATGGGCGCTCGGCGCCGTTCTGTTCGCGCTGCGCGCGAGAAAATCCGGCGGATGGGCGGCCGGGGCGGGGCTCGCCTTCGGAGCCGGGGTCCTCGTGCGCCCTTCGTCGGCCGTTCTGATCGTGCCGTTGGTCTTCGCGCTGCCGCAGAACCGGCGCGCGTGGCTCCTCTTTCTTGCAGGCGGAGCGCCCTGTGCCGCGATCCTCCTCGCCTTCAACCGGGCCGTTTATGGAGGGATCCTGAAGAGCGGCTACGACGAGACCGGGGCCTCGACCGCGTTCTCACCCGGCAACGCGGTCCCTGGCCTCCGCCACTATGGTTACTGGATCTCGGTGATGATGTCGCCGATCATCCTGCCGTGCTGGATCGCGGCGTGTCTGCGCTCCCGCGCCGGCCTGCGGGACCGTCTGCTTTTGTTCGGCTGGTTCGCCGCGTTCCTCGTCGTGTACGTCCTCTACTTTCCGTATGAGGCATGGTGGTACACGCGATTCCTTCTGCCGGCGATCCCGGCGCTTCTCATCGGCGCGGCGATGGCCGGTCAGGACCTCGTGATCGCGGCCCGCGGATCGCACTCCATCTGGAAGAGGGCAGCCGCCGCCACGGGATTTCTCCTGGTTTGCGGAGCGGGTCTTCGGATGGGCTGGCGGGAACAGGTGCTCGAGATCGGCCGGGGCCAGGCCATCTTTCCCGAGGCGATCCGCTGGTCGGCGGCTCGGGTCCCTCGCGAGGCGATCGTCCTCTCGATGGAGTTTTCCGGCGCGATGAAGGCGTATGGGTGGGGAACTCCGGTCCGGTGGGACTGGATCGAAAACAAGGACTTCGCCGCGCTGAGACGCCGGCTCGAGAGCCCGGGGCATCCTCTCTACGCGCTGTTGCTTCCCCACGAAGTCGTCGAAGCGAGCGGGCATCTTCCGGGGACGTGGAGGTACCTCGGATCTCACGGCCCGGCGAGCCTGTGGATTCTCGAGCCCGCCGTTCCGGAGTGATCAGGGCGTCTGGCCGGCCTCCGCAGGGGAGGAGCTCGTTCCCGGGCTTCCTCCGGCGGCCGCCCCGTTCCCGTTCCGGCGCGATCCGACGAAGACCTGAAAGTCGGGCTCGATCGCGCCGCTTCCGCAGAGCCGTTCTTCCGCCTCGCAGAGCGCCTCGAGCAGGTCGACGTGCGCGGGGACGTCGTCGCGAAAGTTCGGGATGATCCCGAAGAGAAGGGGGTTCAGGAGCCCGCCCCCGTAGGGGTACTCGCGCTCGACGTGGAAAGCCTGCCGGGCGACCGGCAGCACGTCCTCGCTTCGCACGGCTTCGGTAGGGTCGTCGGCGATGACGCGCTCCGGGGCCAGCCGCTCCCGCCGCCAGAGCATGTCTCCGCTCGGGAACGCGCGCCGCAGCTCATCCGGGAGAAGCCGGAAATACCGGTTGATCAGGTGCATGCGCTCCTCCGAGTATTGGAATCGGTTGGGGCCGACGTACTCGTTGAAGACGAACTTGCCGTTCGGCGCCAGGGCGGCATGAATCCTCGCGTAAATCCCCTCGAGGTCCGTGATGTGGTGGAGAACGTCGTTGGCGATGATCGCCTGGTACGGCCCTCCGAGCGGCGCGTTTTCGAGGTCGAGGACGCCGTATTCGATGTTCGAGAAGCCGGCTTTTTCGGCTTCGCGCCGCGCCCTGTCGACCGTGGCCGGCGCCACGTCGCACGCCAGGATGTGCCCGAACCTGCCGCGATCGGAAAGTGCCCGCTCGAGCCATCCCGATCCGCACCCGAGGACGAGCGCCTTCTCGACGCGGCCGGGAAGGTGCTCCGCCTCCACGAACGTGAGCCAGTCGCAATGAGGGTTTCCCGAAACGAGCCGGTGCAGGTAGCGCCGGACGACGGGAGACGCCGTCCAGACGAGACGCTCCATGTGGGCCGTGAATGCCCCGTCGTTCCATCGGGAAGAGATTTCCATCGAGAGGCGTCATTATCGTCTGACGGCGCGCTGTTTGGGAAGGCGAGCGCGGGACCCGGGCGCGGATTACCATGCTGCGGTGCGCGAGCGCTCGACCGTCCGCGGCCCGATCATCAGCGTGACGCGCTCTCGCGCCGCCGCCGCCTTCGGGTCCCGTTACGGCGCGATCGTTCTGCTCGTCGCACGCGCGCTCGCGGCCGAGGGCGTTTCCGCTCCGGCGCGCGCTCCGGAAGTTCGCGTCGGAGCGGAGACGGAGGCGGCGATCCATTCCGGTGGACGCGCTCGCGTCATCGTCGTCTTCCGGGCCACGATACCGGGCGGGGAGCGCTCTTCGGAGCTCGGAGCTCGCCGTCGCGCCCTGTCGCGCCTGTTGCCGGACGACTTCGAGCCGCTCTCGAACTGGAAATCCCTTTCCGCGGCCGCCGGTGTACTGAGCGCGCGCGGGCTCGAGCGTCTGCGGGGAGACCCGGACGTCCTCCGGATCGATCTCGACGAGGGCGGCCGCGGGCACCTCGCGGAAAGCGTTCCTTTGATCGGGGCGAACGCCGTGCACGCGCAGGGAGTCACGGGGCGGGGCGTCACGGTCGCGATTCTCGACACCGGGGTCACGGCGAATCACGCCGACCTCGCGGACGACGTCGCGGGGCAGCAATGCTTCTGCCGCAACGGCGACGGAACGGGATGCTGTCCGAATGGACAGACCGAGCAGTCCGGGGCCGGCAGCGCAGAGGACGACAACGGTCACGGAACGAACGTGGCTGGCGTCGTCACGTCTGGCGGGCGGATCGCCCCGGTCGGAGTCGCGCCCGACGCGAAGATCGTGGCGGTGAAGGTCCTGGACCGGAACAACGCGTTTGCCGGGGTGTCTCAGGTGATCTCTGCGCTCGACTGGGTATATCAAAACCGCCCGGACGTCCGGATCGTCAACATGAGCCTCGGGACGTTTGCGCTGTACGACGCTCCCTGCGATCAGGCCTCGGCGTCCGCGATGGCACTCGCCGACGCGGTCGCCGCGCTCCGATCGAGGGGTGTCGTCGTCTTCGCCTCCTCCGGAAATGACCGGTCCCCGGCGAGGTTGACCGCCCCCGCCTGTGCGTCGGCGGCCGTCGCGGTCGGCGCGACGTACGACGCGAACTTCGGGACCTTTTCCTTCTTCGGCTGCACGGAGCCGACCGCCGCCGACAGGGTCGCGTGTTTTACGAACTCGGGCCCCGGGCTGCGGCTCCTCGCGCCGGGAGCGGCGATCACCTCGACGGGAATCGGCGGCGGGCGCTCGACCTACGTCGGGACATCCCAGGCGTCTCCCCACGCCGCCGGTGTCGCGGCGCTGATGCTCGAGGCGCGCCCCTCGCTCGAGCCCGAAGCGGTCGAGGGGATTCTCGCCGCCACGGGGCGCCCGGTCACCGACGCGCGCAACGGGAGGACAGTCCCGCGGGTCGACGCCGCCGCCGCTCTCCGGGAGGCCGGCGTGGGCGCCGCCGGATCGTGCGCCTCCGATGCGGCGACGCTCTGCCTGAATGGAGGGCGGTTCCGCGTGCAGGCCGCGTGGCGCGCCCCCGCCCTCGCGAGCGGGGGCGTAGGCCGTGCCGTGGCGCTGACGGGCGATGCCGGTTATTTCTGGTTTTTCTCCGCCAACAACGTGGAGCTGGTCGTCAAGCTCGTCGATGGACGGGCGTTGAACGGCCGCTACTGGTTCTTCTCCGGCGCGCTTTCCGACGTCGAATACACGATCGCCGTCACCGATACGGCGACGGGAGCCGTCAGGACCTACTTCAACCCGAGCCAGACGCTGTCGAGTATTGCCGACGTCTCCGCCTTCGGTCCGTGAGCGCCGCGGCGCCGAGGCATACGGCCGACAGCGCCGACACCGCGCATCCCGCGAGGAAGCCGGGAGGACGGTAACGCAGCCGGATCCGATGGTCACCGGCGGGCAGGTCGAGCCGGATCAGAAGATTCTCGGCCAGGGACACCGGAAGGTCGCCCCCGGCTTCATCGCTGGCAGCCCAGCCCCCGTCCTGCACGACGCTGACGATCGCAGGGGCGCGCGCGGGGGCGCTCGATCGGAAGGAAATCTCGTTCGTTCCTTCCCGATAGCCCGAAATGGTGAACCCGTCTGCGGCGCCGCGGGAAGAGAGCGCGACACGACCCGCTCCGAAGACCCGGGGGAGCGCCATGGTGTTCTCGAAGACGACGCCGTCGGTCCCCGAGTACGCGAGGCGCCACTTCGGCCCCGGCGGCGCGTCTCCGGGCTCTCCCGCGAGATACCGGAGGTTCAGAAGGTCGAGCGCCGGAGCGTTCCAGTCCCCGAGCCGCTTGAAGTACTCGGCCGGGGGGTATCGGGCGGCGCGGTCGAGAAAGTCGACGTAGTCGCGGCGCTCGACGGGATCGTGCGTGCGGATGTCCTCGACGCCTGCGAAAACGTTCGAGTTGGGGAAGAGGACGGCGCCGCCGCCGCCCGCGCGGAAGGGGCCGGGGCGGGACTGGAGAAATCGAATCAGAGGCGTCTCGGGAAAGAGGTCGGCCGGAGCACCGAAACGGTAGAGGCGCGAGCCCTGGGCGCCGAGCTCGATGGCGGCGACGGCGGCAAGAAGGAGTGGGAGAAGCCGCGCGCCGGTCTTGCTCAGGGCCGCCGCGAGAGCGGCCGCCGCCGTCGCCCCGAGAGCCGCGAGCGAAAGGACGAGAGCGTGCTTCTGGCTCGCGAGCCCGCCCGCGTCGGCGTGAAGCGGAGCGAGCCGCCGGAAGACCAGGATGGCGGCGATCGCCAGAGAGACAGACACCGAGAGAAGGACGATGGCGGCGCCGCGGCGCCCCGCGAGGTCTCGCCGCAGGCGGTCCGCTTCGAACGCCGCTGCGGCGGGTCCGGCAAACGCGACCCAGGAGAGATAGCGGGTCGGCAGCATGAGACGTACGCCGGGAAGGTGGAGAAAGATCTCGAACATCGGCCACAGCGCCGCGGCCGCCGCCAGCCCCGCCGCGGCGGGAAGCAGCAGAGCGAGCGACTCCGGGCGCCGCTTGCCGCCGGGCCGAAGAATCAGGAGGGCCGCCGCCGCGCCGGCCAGGCCGAAGTGACCGAGCGCCATCTCCGGGAAGCTGCCGGCGGCGCCCGGAATCGGGGGCGACGCGATCGCGTCTCCGAACGAACGCGGAAAGAGAGACGTCACGATCGTGCCGGAAAATTTCGGGCCGTGCGGCCGCCAGGACAGGGGCAGCCTCCGCCAGAACTCTTCGGCGACGCGGATGCGATTCGACGCCCCGATCGCCAGCGCCTGAGGCAGCAGCAGGAACGCGGAGAGCCCCAGCGCCGCGAGCGCGCAGATCCCGATGTCGCGGGCCAGCCGGATCCAGTCGGGCAGCGTCCCGGAGAGCGCCCGCGCCGCGAGCCAGAGCGCCAGGAACATCGCCCCCAGGACGACGCTTTCCGGATGCCCGCACAGGGGCCACACGAAGAAAACCGTGATCAGAAGGACGCGCGCTCTCGCTCGGCTCACCGTGTCCCGCAGGAGCTCGATCCCCAGGGCGGCCCATGGCCAGAGGCAGAAGACCGAGGTGTGTGGAAACAGGAGCCAGGGCGTCATCGTCATGGACAACGCGAACAGGACGGCTCCGAAGGCGGCTGATCCGCGCGAAACCGAGAGCTCGCGCAGCCACAGCATCATTCCAGACAGCGCCAGAAGAATTTTGGCTGCGGCCGCCAGCGTGAAGCCAGCGGCGAGCGGGACGGGCATCATCAGGATCGAAAAGGGGGAGAACGGAGCGGATTGCCCGTTGGACGCGAGCGGCATGCCCAATCCGTTCCACCGGTTTCGCAGAGGCAGCGAGCCTTCCTTCCAGGCCATTCGTGCGGCCTTCGCCCACGGCGCCATCTGGGTCGCGGCGTCGTTCAGATTGGCGTTGTAGCGGATCGCGGGCCGGACGTGGCTCCAGGGCGGGAGGAGCATCGCGTGATCGACCGGCAGGATCGTGCCGCCGGAAAAAAAACCCGGGAAGAGGAGCGCGATCGGAAGAAGGAAGGTGAAGGCCGCCTCCGCCGCGTTGAATGCCCGCCGGAGCCATCGAGCCGTCAGGAAGACGGCGCCGGCAACGATCCCCAGAAGAAGGAGAAGCGAGACCGAGTGTGCCAGAGAAACGCCCGTCAGCTGATCGCGACGGCTTCCCGGAAGGGACCGAGGAACTTTGCCGGAAGAGGCCGCGGCGCCGCGCGACCCTGCGCTTCCGCGATGATCACGTGAGGAAGCTCCGGGGTGTCTTCCCACGTCTCATGGCGTTCGAGGCCGCGCAATTCCGCCTGGTCGCTTTCACCGTACTTCTGGAATCGCACGCTGGCAAAGCCGCTCGCCCGCAGGACGGCGGCGAGCGACGGCGCGTTGTAGAGGAATCGGTGCCCCCAGCCATGGAACGCGCGATTCAACTGGAAACAATCGCGAAGGCTCTCTTCGTCTTCCGACCATTTCCCGATCTGGTAGTGGGTCAGGTACACCCAGTCGAGGTTGGGAGTCGAGAGCCGCAGGACGCCGTCGTCTCGCAACGCCCGCCGGCATTCGGCGAGAAACGCCAGGCCGTCGTCGAAGGAGAGGTGCTCCAGGAAATGCTCGGCATAGATGGCCGCCACGTTTTCGAAGGGGAGGCCCGACGTGACGTCGAGCACCCGGTCGACCCCGGGGAGGGGCCGACTGTCGATGTTCAACCAGCCGGCAATCGCTTCGCTGCCGCACCCCACGTGCAGACGGGGCGAGATCTCCGATGTGGCGGCGGCGCGGGCTTCTTTTCCGAAGAATCTCATCGAAGGGTCTTTACCATATGCACGCGGGCCGAGGGGGCGCCCCTTACGCGAGGGCGGGGCGGAAGAATGCGGACAGCGCGGCGGCCACCGCCCGCGGCCTTTCTATCGGCGAGGCATGGCCCGCTCCCGCGATCGACACGAACTGCGCCCCGGGGATCGACTCGGACATCCGCCGGGCGTCTTCCGCCGGCGTGATCTCGTCGTGCTCGCCCGCGAGAACGAGCGTCGGAATGGCGATCTCGCGAAGGAAGGCCGTCCGGTCGGGCCGGTCCCGCATCGCCTCGAGGTCCGACCGCAACGTCTCCGCGCTCTGGCGCAGAATCGTCCGTCGAACCCTCTCGACGACGTCGGCGCGGCTGCGCGCCTCGGCCGAGAGAAGTTTCGGGATCATGGCGTCCGCGACCGCCGCGGCGCCGCCGTTCTCCAGCGAGGCGATGGCTTCCTGCCGCTTCTCGCGGCCGGCTTCGTCGTCGGCGCCCGCGCGGGTATCGACCAGCGCTACGGCGCGGATGCCCGCCGGATGATCCCGCAGCAGCCCGAGCACCGCGTAGCCGCCCATCGAAAATCCCGCGATCCCCACCGGCGGCGGGGCGGCGGACACCAGCGCGGCGAGGTACTCCGAATAGCTCGCCATCGTCCCGGCGGGAGTCAGCGGATTCTCGGGCCTCCCCGGCAGGTCAGGCTTCAAGACCCGGAACTCGCTCGACAGCACGCGAGCGACTCCGGACCACATGCCTCCGTCGAGCGGATAGCCATGCACCAGGATGAGAGTCGGGCCGGAGCCCATCTCCCGCACTTCGAAGCTCTGCCCGTCTCGGTCGATGTGCATTGGCGCATCATAAACGTCGGCGGCGCTGGTGCGCCGCCTCCCGCCGCGTGAGCCTCCTCCCTCCCGTCAGTCGGGAGACTACTCACGCGGCGAGCGGATGGGTCGGTCGGGCGATTCTGCCGATTCAGGGGTGGTTGTTGCGGGGACTCCCGGAGAATCCGGGGTCAAGGGCAGGAGGCGTGAGGGTGTGGATTCGCCCGGCGGGCGCGGCCTCAGCAGCCGAGACGCAGGCTGGCGATCGTACCGCCGCCGGGCCGTCCGGCGATCTCGAGCGACCCCTCTTCGAGAGCGGCGACGGTGGCGGCAACCGTGACCCCCATTCCGCGGCCCTTGACGCCCTTCGTGGTGAAAAGAGGGTCGAAGTTGCGCCGCCGAATCTCCTCCGGGACTCCGCCTCCGGAATCCTCGACCAGGATCGACACCGACCCGTCGGACTCCTGCCGCGTCGAGACGCGCAGCGGCTGGCCCGGCGCGGTCGCTTCGGCGGCGTTGGTGATGAGGGCTTCAACGGCACGCTGGACGTCGCCGCGCCGTGCGGGGATTTCCCGGAGCGCGAGATCCAGGTCGACCTCGATCGGCCGTCCCCGGGCCGCGGACTCGACCGCCCCGCGGACGAGCTCGTTGACGTCCACGGTCTCTTTCTCGTCGACTCCGAGGCCGGCGAGCAGCCGGAGCGCCGCCGTCAGGCTTTTCAGGTTTTCGAGGGCCTTCTCCATGGCTTCGAAGCCCTCCTCCGCGGGCTCTGCGCCGCCGCGGAGCAGATAGATGTGGCCGGAGAGCACCGCCGCAATGTTGTTGAGATCGTGCACGGTGCGGGCCGCGACCCGCGTCGTCAGACGGGCGCCCGCGTTGGCCGGGGAGGTCACCCTCCGGAGCGGTTTCCGCCGAGGCGGCCGGCGTCGACGGCGGCGTGGAGCTCGCCGACGACGTCCCGGTCCCACCAGCCCTTGCCGACGCCGTCGTCCAGGATTTCGAAGGCCGTCTCTTCCTTCAGCGCCTCGCGGTAGGCGCGGTCGCTCGTCAGCGCGTCGTAGATGTCGGCAACGGTGACGATCCGGACGGCCAGAGGGATGCCGGAGCCGGAAATTCCGTCCGGATAGCCCGACCCGTCGAGCCTTTCATGGTGCCAGCTGACGACCGGCAGGGCCGTGCGCATCGTCAGCATCGGAGCCAGAAGGTCCTGTCCCATCGTCGGGTGCTGTTCGAAGACTTCGTGGCCGTTCCGGTCCGGAAGCTCCAGGTCGAGCAGGACCAGGTCCGGACATTTCGCGTGGAGCGCCGCGAGGCCCTCACCCGCCGTCCCGGTTTCTTCGACGAGATACCCCGCGGGCCGGAGGAGGTGACCGAGAAGCTTGCGGATTTCGGGGTCGTCGTCCACGACGAGGACCCGGCCGAGCGAGAAGT
>JALYUA010000149.1 GCA_030854005.1 Acidobacteriota bacterium | reverse complement strand
GTCTCGTGGTTGAACCCCTTGGGGAAGAGCGGGCGCATCGGCCGGTCGATGAGCCGGGAAGTCAGCGTTTCCTTCTCGGTGGGCCGGCCTTCGCGCTTGAACCACCCGCCCGGGATCCGGCCGGCGGCGTAGGTGTTCTCGCGATAGTCGACGGTCAGAGGAAAGAAGTCCGCGTTCTCCTTGGGCTCCTTCTGAAAGACGGCGGTGCAGAGGACGACGGTGTCGCCGAAGCGGACCACCGCGGACCCGTCGGCCTGCTTGGCGAGCTTGCCGATCTCGATCTCGAGGCTGCGGTTCCCGAGGGGAACGGAAATGGTCTGTCGCATGATTTCCTTTCGAGGCGGCGAGGGAAAAGGACAGCGGCCCGCGGGGCGGAAATGCCCCGACGCTCCGGCAGAGAAAATGTCCCGGCCCTCGGGCCGATGGATGTTTTTTACTTACGGAGGCCGAGCCGCTCGATCAGCCGGTGGTAACGATCGGCATCCTCGCTCTTCAAGTAGTCGAGCAGGCGCCGGCGCCGGGAGACGAGCTTCAAGAGGCCGCGGCGGGAGTGGTGGTCCTTCGCGTTCGTCTTGAAGTGCTCGGTCAGGTAGGTGATCCGGTTCGTCAGGAGGGCGACCTGGACCTCGGGGGAGCCGGTATCCGTGTCGTGCGTGCGGTAGTCGCGCACGATGTTGGGCTTGTCGGTCGTCTGGTAGGTGGTAGCGTTCAAGAATCCTCCAATAGCCTCTAAAAACACTCTACTTTTTTAATAAACGGCAAGCCTAGCACGGGCCGCGACGCCGCGGAAGGGGGGCAGCCGGGGGGCCGGGAATCGGGAGCCGAGCGACCAACGGGAGCGAGACGGCCGCGGTACTTCGCGGTCAACCAGATCGAAAAACGGGAAACGGGAAACGAACGGGAGCGCGAGATTCGCTGCGAACCAAGAGCCTTTCGCCCGGACTGCGGGCTGACAGCTGATCGCTGACGGCTTTCACCGCCTCCCGCCTACCGCCTCCCGCCTCCCGCCTCTTCGGCCAGCACGATCCTCGGCTTCAGGATCGAGACGCCGCCCTGACCGATGGGAGAGACCTGCGCGAGGGCGACCATTTCGTCCCCGGGTCCGAGAAGGGTCACCCACGATCCATCGGCCGAGGCGACGCCTCGGGCCGGAATCGACTGTCCCTTCCGGACCTTCCAGGCCTCGAGAGAGGCCAGACGCAGCCTCTCGAAGGGAAAGGGCACGCGCGAGAGAGGCAGCGCGTGCGGCGGCGAGAGTCTCTCCGCGGCGGGCAGCGACTCGAAGAGCTCGAGCGCGACGGCCTCTTCCACGCGGAAGTCGCCGATCCGCGTTCGCCGCAGGCTCTCGAGGTGAGCGCCGCAGCCGAGCGATTCGCCGATCGCATGCGCGATCGAACGGATGTAGGTCCCTGACGAGCAGGAGATCGAGAACTGGATCCGTCCGCCGGCGGGGGGCGACAGCAAGAGCTCCGACACGCGCACCTTCTTGGGAAGCAGGGGGACCTCTTCGCCGCGCCTCGCCATCTCGTAGAACTTGCGGCCCTTGATCTTCTTCGCCGAGTAGGGGGGCGGAGACTGCAGGAACTCCCCCCGAAACGGCGACGCGGACGCCTCGATCTCCGCCGCGCCGATGGCCGACGCGTCCTTCTCGGCGCCGAGGGGCTCGCCCTCCCGGTCGTACGTCGCCGTCGCGAGACCGAGGCGAATCGTGCCCTCGTAGGACTTGTCGAGCAGCGTGAAAAATCCCTGGAGCCGGGCGGCGCCACCCGCGCACAGGAGAAGGAGCCCGGTCGCCATGGGGTCGAGCGTTCCGCTGTGCCCGATGCGCGGAACTCCGGTCGCACGGCGCGCCCGTTCGACGACGTCGTGGGAGGTCAGGCCGCCGGGCTTGTCGATCAGGATCAGGAATCCGCGCGCGAGGGAGTCGGGACGCGTCACTCCGGTGCGCCCTCGTCGGGCGCGCCGTTCTCGCCCTCGTCTTCACCCGCCGGGCGCGGAACGACTTTCGCGAGGAGCTCCTCGATGCGCGCGCCCTGCTCGATCGAGCGGTCCGCGAAGAAATGAAGCTCGGGCGCGAACCGCAGGGCGCACCGCCGTCCGACTTCGCGCCGGAGGAACCCCGAAGCGCGGTCCAGGGCGGCGAGCGCGGCGTCGCGCTCGGCATCGCCCCCGAGCGCCGAGAAGTAGACGCGGGCCGACCGGAGGTCCGGCGGCATCTCGACCTCCGTGATCGTGACTTTACGGAGCTCCGGATCGTGCGCCTCGAGAAGCACCAGGCGTGAGATCTCCGCCCGGACGAGGTCGGAGACGCGCTGCGCTCGGCGGGATTCTTTCTTCATGAGGACGGAAGGCGGAAGGCGGCAGGGGGAAGGCGGACCGCGAGCCAGCCGAAAGGAGACCGCCTCCCGCCTTCCGCCTCTCGCCTCCCGGCCCACTCACACATGAATGAACTCGTTTCGATACTCGAGAATCTCGCCGTCGAAGTTCGACTCGACGAAGCCGAGAACGTTCTGCAGAAGGGCGTCGAGCGGCGGCTGGTCGGGGCCCACCACGGCGACGCCGAGCTCGCACCGCTGGAGAAGGTCCTGGCCTCCGACCTCGGCCGCGGAGATCTCGAATTCGTGTCGAATGCGACTCTTCAGGCTCTTGACGATCATGCGTTTTTCTTTGAGGCCGCGGCATCCCGGAAGGTAGAGGTCAAAAACCGCGTAGGCGAGGACCATTTTGAGCTGTCAGCTGTCAGCTCTCAGCCGTCAGTCCAGGGAGCCGGGCTTATTTGCCGTCTGGCTGAAAGCTGAGAGCTGAGAGCTGAGAGCTGAGAGCTCCTACCCATTCATCACGCCGGCGACCTTTTCGACCTGGTACGCCTCGATGATGTCGCCCACCTTGACGTCCTGGTACTTCTCGAGCCCGATGCCGCACTCGAACCCCTGCTTGACCTCCGAGATGTCGTCCTTGAAGCGCCGCAGGGACCCGATCTTGCCTTCGTAGATGACGCGATTGTCGCGCAGCAGCCGCACCTTGGAAGTCCGGCTGATGGAACCCTCGGTCACGTAGCAGCCCGCGACGATCCCGAACTTCGGCACCTTGAAGGTGTTGCGGACCTCGGCGCGGCCCTGCGCGACTTCCTTTAAGGTCGGGTCGAGCAGGCCTTCCATGGCGAGCTTGATCTCGTCGGTGACGTTGTAGATGACGGTGTGCAGGCGGATGTCCACGCCGGCCTTCTCCGCCTCGGTCTCCGCCTTCTTCTCCGGGCGGACGTTGAACCCCACGATGATCGCCTTGGACGCGGACGCGAGCAGCACGTCGTTGATGTTGATTGCGCCGACGCCGGCGTGGATGACGGACACCTTGACCTTCTCGTTGGAGAGGTTCGAGAGCGACTGGTTCAACACTTCGACGGAGCCGGCGACGTCCGCCTTCAGCACGATCGACAGGTCCTTGATGCGGCCTTCCTGGATCTTGCTGAAGAGCTGGTCGAGGGAGAACTTCGAGGAGGCCGCCATCACCTTCTCGCGATCCTTGGCCTGGCGGAACGCCACGACGGACCGCGCCTTGGCTTCGTCCTCGACGCCCTGGAACGTGTCGCCCGCCTGAGGGAGGTCCTCGAAGCCGGTGACCTCGACCGGCGTCGCGGGCCCCGCGACCTCGATCTTGGCGCCGCGGTCGTCCTGCATCGATCGGACGCGCCCGAACACGGAGCCCGCGAAGAAGACGTCGCCCACCTTCAGGTTGCCGGCCTGCACGAGGACGGTCGCGAGGTTCCCGCGCCCGATCTCGCGTCGGGCCTCGAGCACCACGCCCCGCGCCTCGTCCACGACGGGCGCCTTCAGCTCCTGGAGCTCCGCGACCAGAAGGATGAGCTCGAGGAGGTGATCGATGCCCTCTTTCTTCAGCGCAGAGATCTCCGCCGACGGAACGTCCCCGCCCCACGATTCGAGCAGCACGCCGCGGTCGGCGAGCTCCTTCTTCACGCGATCCGGGTTTGCGTTGTTCTTGTCGATCTTGTTGATCGCGACCACGATCGGGACCTTGGCCGCGCGGGCGTGGTCGATCGCCTCGATCGTCTGCGGCATGACGCCATCGTCCGCCGCGACGACGAGCACCACGATGTCGGTCGCCTTGGCGCCCCGCGCCCGCATCGAGGTGAACGCCTCGTGGCCCGGCGTGTCGAGAAAGACGATCGGCTTGCCATGGGTCTCGACGCGGTACGCGCCGATGTGCTGCGTGATCCCGCCCGCCTCGCCCGCGGCCACGTTGGCCTGTCGGATGGCGTCGAGAAGAGAGGTCTTGCCGTGGTCGACGTGCCCCATGACCGTGACGACCGGCGCCCGCGGGACCCGCGCCGCCTCGGCGGCTTCGGACTCGCCGGGGCGTGACTGGGAGTCCGCGGCGCGGGACAGCTCCAGCTCTTCTTCGAAAGAGACGACGGCAGCCTCGGCCCCGACCTCCTTGGCGATCTGGATCGCGGTCTGGGCGTCCAGAGGCTGGTTGACGGTCGCCATGATGCCGCGCTGCATGAGCAGCCGGAGGATGTCCTTGGCGAGCACGCCGAGCTTCTCGGAGAGCTCCTTGACCGTGACCCCTTCGGACAGGAAGACGGGGCCGGTCGGCAGAGGCTTCTTGAACTCGAGCAGTTTGCCGGAATCGTGGGTGCGGGTTTCCTTCGCTGCGCGACGGAGGGCGGACTTCGAGATGGGCCTCGCCGTGGGGACTTCTTCCCCGTCGCTCTTTTCGATCAGCGGCAGCGAGATATCCGAGTACGTGTCCTCCTGGTAGGTGCCCACGAACTCGCGAAGATCGACCTCGTCGGCGACGGTGATCTTCGGCCGCGCGCCGCGCTTGCCCGCGGCCGTCTTCTTGGCCTCTTCCTTGTCGTCCTTCTTGCGCTTGGCCGTGGACCTCTCGGCCGTGATCGGAGGCGGGGTGCCGCGCGCGGCCGCCGGTCCCGCCGGACGGCCCATCGGGCCGCCGGGACGTCCGGTC
>JALYUA010000134.1 GCA_030854005.1 Acidobacteriota bacterium | reverse complement strand
CCGGTCCACCTGCCAGGCGGGCGGCATGCCCGCCGCGTCGATCCTTTCGAGACGCGACTCGAACGCCGAGACTTCGCGCCGGCGGCGCTCGACGGCCGCGCGCGTCCACTCCGGCGCCCAGTCCGCGGGTCTTTCGATGCGCGGGATGTCGTCCGCCGTGATCGGCTGATTCGCGGCGCGCCACTGCCAGAATTCGCGGGAGATGCTCTGAAGCTCGTCGGGTCGGGCGGCGGCGGGGAAAAGCAGAAGCGCCGCGAACGTCCAGAGAGCGAGCGTCCGCATCTTCACGACGAAAGTGTACGGCCGCCGGAGCCGTCCCGGGATCTCAGGCCGGTCGAGACGGCGACGACGGAGACTCCCGGTCCGCCCCGATCGGGCGTCCGGGAGGGGGCGGCACCTTCTTCGGGCGCGTCTTGCGCGTCTCCGGCTGGTCGAAGAACTCGACGATGTCGCGTTCCGCCTGGCGCAGATGCGCCTCGGCGGAGGGGTCGGGCGAGTGGCGCGATTTCAGATCGCGGTCGAGCGTTCGAAGCCTCGCGCCGGCGGCGGCGCGGACTTCCGGCGCGGTGTCCGTCCGGCTCGCCAGCTCCAGGAGAGCGTCGAGGACTCCCCGCTGGGCGACTCTCCGCAGGGCCGCGAGGCGGGGCGAGCGATCGGGCGCCGCGCCCCAGGTAGCGGACACGAGACGGCCGGTGAGCGCCTCGAAGGTGAGAGCGCCGCGCGCAGAGGCGAGAGTCAGCCGCGCCGCGCGCTCGGGATCGAGCAGAGGGTCGACGACCAGCCCGACGAGAGCCCTCGCCGCGGAATAGAGACTGAACGTGTCTCCTGCCTCCGACGCGAAACGCTCGACGGTCTCCCGCGTGCCGGAAGGAGCGGGCACGAGCGCCGCGAGGATCCGGTCGGGGATGTCGAGGTTCTGCGGCTCGATCGCGGAGAGCAGCAGATCGAGCGCCTGCCGCTGCTTTTCGGCCGGGACCCAGGCCACCGGAATCTGCCCGTCTCCCGCCACGGCATTCGTCTGGAACTGTCCGCCGATGAACTGCTGCGCGGCCTGGATCCCGAAGCGGTGGTACAGGTACGCGAGGTTGAAGCGCCGCTGCAGGTCGTAGACCCACTCGCCCGGCTTCAACTGTCCGGTTCCGAACCGGTCGAGCACGACCCGCCTTACGTCGGATGTCGTCGCGAGCCACTGCACCGGATCGGCGCCCCAGTCGTACTCGGCCCAGCGGGGGTCGGAGTCGAGTGGATAGACGATGCCCTTCGCGTATCCCTCGCGGACGATCCGATCGAGGGCGGCGCGATCCGAAGACGGCGTGTACCCCCAGCGGATCGTGAGCCGGTCGTAGGAGCCGATGTCCTTCGGGTAGGCATCCGACAGGTCGAGCCGGCCGTTCTTCACCTGAATGTTGGGCGCCAGGTAATCCATCACGGAGCCCCACCCGAAAGTCGTCGCCGCCCAGTTGTGCATGAGGCCGATCGTGTGGCCCACCTCGTGCGCCGAAAGATACGCGAGGCGCTGGAGCACGAGAGCCTGTTCGTCGAGGTCCGGATCGCCGGCGGCCAGGGACGAGACTTCGGGTGAATCGCCGGCGGCGCACGCGCCGAGCGGGGCGGGCACGCGCAGGTTCTGCCATATCCGCGACGTCGTGCGCCGCCGGTGCGAGTCGATGCGGGCGACGCCATGAACGATCTCGCCCGTGCGGGGGTCCGTCTGCGCGCCGCCGACCGACCAGCCCCTGTCCATCCGGTTGATCCACTCGATTCCCGAGTAGCGCGCATCCAGAAACGTGGCGCCTTCGGGCAGGTCTTTCAGGACGAACGCGTTGGAAAAGCCGGCCTCCTCGAACGCGTGATTCCACCAGAGCGCGCCCTGCCGGATCGCGGTGCGCTCGGGCTCCGGGATGCCGCGGTCGAGGTAGTACGTGATGGGCTCGATGGGATCGGAGACGGCGGCACCGGGGTCGCGCTTGACGAGCCGCCAGCGCATCGCGAGGAATCTCTCGATGGGCTCGGTGTACGGCGCGGCATGGTCCACGTAGCGGCGAGGGATGAATCCGATCCGGGGATCGAGCTCGCGCGGGACGAAGCCGGGCTCCGGCAGCTTCAGAAACGTATGGTGGATCCGCAGGCTCATCGTGTGGCCGTCGGGAAGGACCGGCGTCAGGCTCCGGGGCGGGTTGTCGGAGACGTACGTCGCGATGACTTCGATCTCCGTATTTTTCGGAAAAGCGCCGGTGCGGTCGAAGCTCAGCGCGGATCGCGAGACGTCCTGACGCCAGTCGCCGAGCTTCTGCGCCTTCAACTGCGGAAGCACCTGCGTATCGGCCAGGAGAAACGGGGTCGCGTCGACGAGGACGCGGTCGCCCTCTTCCGCGACCACGGGAAGCGAGGCGAGGATCGCGGACGGAAACGATTCGCTGACGACCCGCGACCGTTCCGCATCGCCGACGCCGCTGCGGTGCGACACCTGCCGCTGATGGAGAAGGACTCGCGGACCGACCCGCTCGAACCGGCAAAGCGCGAGCTCGCCGAGTTGTCCGCGATCGAGAGAGATTTCGAGAGTTCCCGCGCCGCCGGCGAGCCCCGAACCGTAGAGAAGCTCTTCGTTCCAGCGCGAGACTTCCAGAAGGAGCTGACCGCGGCGCGCGTCCCAGTAATACGGGAGAAAACCGTCCTGCCGTTTGAGGTCCTTCGTCCGCTCGGAAAGGGAAACCACCCGGTCGGGGGCCGGGGAAGCGGGCGTCCTTTCGGGACCCGAGACGGGAGCCTGGGCCGCCGCGGAACCGGCGCCGGCAACGCCGATGAGGACCAGAAGGACGATGGCCCGCATAGGTAACCTCCCGTTCCGAAACGACTTAGGGGGATCGGATCTTATCCCGTCGCCCAAAGGGGCTGCGTTGTACAAAAACGGACTGACACGAGAGATCAGTTGTGATCCACTTTTTCGAAAGATTCAGCTTCTTTCATCTGAGAGGAGATCGTCCATGCCCACCACGAATGCACCCGCTTCGGTTCCCCAGGAACGGACCTCCGAGGAGACAAGCAGCCAGCGCAATGAACGGCTCTATCTGGGCAACAAAGAGCTGAAATTTGTCATCAAGCTGTCGATTCCAATTCCGGTCTGAATGTAACTCCTCCGAACAGTCGGGTTACCGCTGGCGGAGAATGACGGGATTTGGTGCGTCGCTTGCAGGATAATCTGTAAGCCAAGCCATGGATAACCAGAGACAGAGCGGTTCGGATCTCGTGTACCTCGTTCTCGAGGAAACACTCCCGATGATCCACACTGCTCTCGTTTCGTATTACGGATTTTCGGATTCGGAAGCGGAGACGTTCAAAGACACCCTCGCGATCTGGTTTCATCGCGTCGGCCGTCGGGCGAACGGACAGCTTCCATCGTGCTCCGATCTGCGGGAGCAACTGGCATTCGTCGCGTGCAAGTACGCTCGCGCTTTGCAACTCACCAAAGCCAATAGCGGACTGCCGATCGAAACCGGCTTCGCCGAATCTCTTCAGACCTCGCCGGAAGAGGTCGCTTTCGCGCTGCTGAATCGAATGGAACTCGCGGGTAGCCCGTCATGAGCGGTGATCTGCTCCCGTTTCCGTTGGCTTCCACGGGGGTGTCTACTTCCGAGGCGCGTGCTTTTGCCGAGGAATATTTCGCCTCGAGTCGAGAAGAGCGGGAACGGAGAATCGAAGAGTTTCGTCTCGAGAATGCCGAAACCCTTCTCGCTCTCTGTCAGCTGCTGGATAAACGAGTCGAGTCCGGCCCTGCCGAGGTTCTCGAGGCCGCGAAACTCGCGTATTCGTTCGTCTCCCGCGTCCCTGCGGACCAGGGAAGTTTTCTGTTCGACGAACGCGAGTACTACCTCGGGGAGCTCGCGCTCATCGCTGGATGCTGCTACCGCGTCCTCTCCCTTCGTCAGGATTGCCGGGAGTGGCTGGACTACGCCGCCGGATGGTTCCTTCTGACGGCGAATTCCGCTGGAGATTCGGCTCGGGTCTCCTACCAGAGGCTCGCGCTCTACATGGAGGAGCGCAATCTCGCGGCTGTCCTCGAGATGGCGGGACCCATTCTGGAATGCTTCAACCGAACTGGCGCGAGAGAGCTTGCGCTCAAGTGCCGGTACGTTCAAGCCGCAGCGATGAGGGAAGCGGGCCAGACGGAACGGGCGCTGGAAGCCTTCGAGCAGGTCTGCGCTGATGCGCGCGAGCTAAAGAGCACTCGAGTTCTCGGGGCGGTCTTCGTTGCATTGGGTCAGCTGTATTGCGAGATGGGCAGGAGTGACAAATCCCTCAAGCTGGTTGTCGAGGCCGAACCGTTCCTCCGCGCGAGCGGGGACAAGGTGGCGCTCTCGAAGCTCCACTGGGGAGTTGGGCAGCTCCTGCAATCGCAATCGCGGATTCAGGATGCTCTTCAGGCGTACCGGGCGGCCCAGTCGGAGCTTCTGGAGTTGAAGATGCAGGGAGACGTCGCCGCTCTCCACCTCGTCATCGCGGATCTGCTTCTCGAAACCGGTCAGGAGCGGCAGGCCGAATGGGAGATCCGGGCCGCCCTTCCGATCATCGACGAGTTGAAGATGGTGCCCGAAGGCTTCGCCGCGATGTCCCTGCTCCGCGAGTCGCTCCGCCGGCGGTCCATCGATCGCGGCGCGCTGCGCAAGGTGCACGGGTACTTCGAGGAGATCGGCTCCTAGGTTCCCGTCCGCTCGGGCTCCGGTTTCACCTCCAGCCCCGCCGCCTCCCGCGCGCCGAGCGACAGCGCGCTCCAGTCGTGATCCTCCCGCCCTCTGGCGAGGCCCGTGAGAAGGCGGTCGCGCACCAGGCTCGCCACCGGCATCGGCGTCTTCGATGACGTCGCCGTGGCGAGCACGAGGCTCATGTCCTTCAACCCGAGCGGCAGAGAGAACCCGGCGGGGGTGAACCGCCCCTCCGCGATCGACTTCCCGTAGTTCTGGTAGATCGGGCACGCGAAGAGCGTCTGGCCGAAGAGATCAGCCAGCGTCTTCGGATCGATCCCGTTTTTCTCGCCGAGCGTGAAAGCCTCCGACATCGCCTCCATCGCCGCGGCGATCAGGAAGTTTCCACAGAGCTTGGCGACGTTCGCGGCGCCGGGATCGTCTCCGAGCTCGAAGAGTCCCTGGCTCATCGAGCGAAGGAATGGAACGACCCGGCGGCGGGCGGACGCTGCTCCCGAGAGGCAGACCCAGAGCTTTCCGGCCGCGGCAGCCTCCGGCCGTCCGAACACGGGAGCGGCGACGTACGCGCTTCCCTCCCCCGCGTGCCGATCCGCCAGCCGGCGGCTCGTCTCGGGCGAGACCGTGCTCATCGAAACGTGGACGCCGCCGGGAGCCAGGCGTTCCAGGAACCCGCGGCTTTCGACGACCTGCTCGAGCGCGCGGTCGTCGGAGAGCATCGTGAAAACGATTCCGCCGGAAGAGCCCGTCTCCGCCGGGTCCCACGCTTCGCGAGCGCCCGCCGCGACGAGCGCCGCGGCCTTTCCGCGCGTCCGGTTCCAGACCGTCAGAGGGTGCCCGGCCTGGAGCAGATTTCGCGCGATCGGCTCTCCCATCCTGCCGAGCCCCACGAACCCGATGACTTCCTGATCTGTCATGTCTGCCGTCCCTCCTGCGTCTGAATCCTCTGGACCATGGCGCGAGTAATTCCCGGAGAACCATGACGCCCCGGCTGCTGTCGGTCAATCTCGCGGTGCCGGGAACGCTCCGGGCCCGGGGGCGCGACATTCGCTCCGGGATCTTCAAGGAGCCTGCCGCCGGACGGATCGCCCTCCTTCGCGAATCTCTCGAAGGCGACGTCCAGGTCGACCGGCGATATCACGGAGGGCCGGAGAAGGCCGTGTACGCGTACAGCTCCGAGCACAACGCCTACTGGTCCCGTGAGCTCGGCACCGCGGAACCCCTGCCGCCTGGCTACTTCGGCGAAAATTTCACGACGCGGGATCTTCTGGAAGACGACGCTGCCGTCGCAGACGTGTTCCAAATCGGGACGGCCCGCGTACAGGTGACGACGCCCCGCACTCCCTGCTTCAAGCTCGGGCTCCGGGTGGGCGCCGCGCGGTTCCTGAAATCGTTTCTGGCGAGCGGACGGCTCGGCTTCTATCTTCGGGTGGTCCAGGAAGGAGCCGTCGGCGCCGGCGATGCGATCGAGCGAATCGACCGCGTCTCGAACCCGCTCAAGATCTCCGAGTTGATCCGCCTGCTCTATTTCCATCCGGTCGAGCCCGCTTCGCTCGAGCGCGCGCTGAAGGCCGGCGGACTCGGCGCCGGGCTTCGCGAACAACTCGAGGAACGGTTCGGGAGCCTGCGGGCCGAGTTGTTCTGACGTGTGAATCGAGGATCTGGTTCGGCTTTTGCTCTTCATCGAGCCAGGAGGTTCCCATGGCCATCGTCGATCAGATCGGAAACATTTTGAGCCAGTACACGGGCAATTCCACGCCCGACCGTGACCAGGCGCGCGCGCACTACGACGAAATCGCAAACGCCTACCCGCAGGAGGAGCTCGCGTCCGTCATCGGGCCGGCCGTCGGGCAACTCGACACCCCGCACCTCGAGCGCAAGATCGAACAGAGCGCGGAGCAGATGACGCCGTCGCAGAGAGGCAGTTTCCTCGGCACGCTGCTCGGAGGGCTCGGTTCCGGGGCGAACCTGACCGGAATCCTGGGAAGCCTGGGAGCGTCTCCCAGCGTGGCGGCCGACCCGGCGACCGCGACACCGCAGGACGTCGCGAGGGTCGCGACGTACGCGAAGGAAAACCAGCCCGATCTGTTCCACAAGGCGATGGGGTTTTACGCTCAGCACCCGACCCTCGTGAAAGTCCTCGGGACGATGGCGATCGCGTCCATCGCGAGGAATCTCTCGGCGAGCGGCCGCCGGCCCGGTCTCTTCTAGAGACAGGCGGCCTTTCCTTGGAGGCAGCCGTGACGAACGCAGAGCGCTCGGTGACGGAGCGCTCTGCCCTTTTTCGCCTTCAGCTCTTTCCGCGCGGCCGGCCACCCCTTTCGCGCGCGCCGCTGTCCTCCGGAAGCGCGCCGGTGCCGGACCGGCTCTCATCCCCTCGCGTCGTTACGGCCGGGGCAGTCCCCGCCGCCTCTTTCGCCCGCGCGCCGCTCGCCGGACCCGCCGCGCGTCGGTCTCCCGTGGAGCCGGCGTCTCGCGGAGCCGGGGAGGAAGCGGGTCGTTCGCCCGCCGCCGCAGCGCTCGTCCCGTGATCGAAGATCGGTTTTGCGGTCTCCGCCTGTCGCCGGGATCTCCGCAGAGTCGACGACAATGATCCCTCTCTGGCTTCTTCCGGTCTCTTCGGCGGATTCCTGCGCTCGGCCTGGCGCGGCGAGAAGGCCGTCTCTCCTTCGCTCTCTCTCCCGATCGCAATCGGCCTTCCCGGCGGTCCCACGCGCAGCCGGTTGTGAGTGTCCCCCACAGTTCCTTTCAGAAGGGAGTTCGTGCAACCGACGGACCACCCGGAGGCTCGCCCGAACTGGCGCGCTTCTTGAAGCAACGTCCCTTTCGATGGCCGAAAAGAGGGATTCGCCGCGCCGCCGTTGCCGGCTTCTCGTCGACTTCGACACGACTCTGTCCAGAACGACGGGCTTCACGCACGACGTCTCGAAAAGCGGCATCTTCGTCCGCACGATCCGGATCCCGAAGATCGGGAAGGTTCTCCGCGCCATCCTTCACATGCCGGCAGGCGGGACGGTCTCGATCGAGGGAACCGTGGTGCGCTCGTTCCGCGCCCCGGGCGCTCTGCGCACCCTCATCCCCTCGGGGTTCGTTCTCCGTGTCGCTCCGGAGCACCCGTCCGAATACGACGAGATCGCGACTCCGCGCTAAGGAAAGCCATCAGCTGTCAGCTGTCAGCTATCAGCTCCGACTCTCAACTCTCAACTCTCTTCCCCTCACGGATTTCCCCCAAAAAGGGCGAGGCTCGCGGAGACACCTCCCGCCAGAAGCGCCGGCCGCGGCGAGGGGACCGTTTCGAAGGCGAGCGCCGACATCGGGAGCCGCTGCGGCCGCGCGCGTCCGGTCTCGAAGAATCGAAGGAGCGCGCCGCGGGCCGCGCGGTCTTCCAGGGCCAGGAGTCCGTGAGCGCCGCCCTCGATCACGAGACGCGATCCGTTTCGGAACCCCGGGGCGACCTCGTCCGCGTTGGCTTCCGGCGTGTCGCCGTCGAGAGTGCCGCTGACGAAGAGCGCCGGCACGTCGGATACCACCGGCGAGCGGAAGTTCTCCGGCAGGGGCTCTATGCCCCAGGCGCGGCAGATCCGCTCTTCCGCGAGATCGGCGGCGTCTCCGAGGATCGCGCCTTCCCTCTCGGCGGCGATGCGCGCCGCCCGATCCCGTGAAGCCCCCGAAGCGCAGCGCATGGTGAAAACGGGCGCCGGCGGGATCGGGCTCGAACGCCACGCGAGCGCCGCCGCGCCGAGCTCCCGAAAGTCGCCGGCATCCATCGCGGCCGACACCGCGGGAAGCCGCGCGATCGTCTCGCGGGAGGAGAGGAGCCCGCGGGCGTACCACTCCATATCGAACTTCCCGATCGCAACCGATACCCGCCCGGCCTCACGCGTCTCGAGGTCGACGGTGACCGGATGGGAATCGAGCCGGTCGCGCACCCTGCGAACGAGTCCCTTCAGGTCCAGAATGCGCGGCGCGAGCCCGGGGTCCCTGGAAACCAGGCGGGCGATTTCTTCCAGCTGACGCTCGGTCGAGGAGGGCACCCGGCGAAGATGGTCCGGGCCCACGACCCCGATCAGGGCGGCGTTTTCGATCCGCGCGCCATGAGCTCGAATCGCGGCGAGCGCCAGATGGGTGCCGTAGCTTCCGGCGAGGAGCCTCAGCCGGTCCGCGCCGAGAGCCTGCCTCAGGTCCTCGAGGTCCTCGGCGCTCTCCCGCGTGTTGTACGCGGACAGGTCGACGCCTCGCGACCGCCAGTGCTCGGCGCAGGTCTTCGCTCCCGCTTCGAGACCCGCGAGCGCCCGCGGCCGGTCGAGCGGGACGTCCCTCGGAAAGTCGATCCGGCCCGGACAATCGAGACGCGGTGACGAGAGTCCTGTCCCCCTCTGATCCAGCACGATGACGTCTCCGAGGACGCGCAACTCGAGGAGCAGTCTCAGGAGAGGCGTCTCGAGATCCGCCGTTCCCGACCAGCCCGGCCCGCCCGCCAGCCACACAATCGGCGAGCCCGGCCGCCGCGCCGTGGTCGGAATCCGGACGAACGCGAGCGAGATCGTCCGCGGCGACCCCGTCGCGCGATTCTCCGGGACGGCGAGCCGGCCGAGCCGGGCGGGGACCACGGCGACGCCCCAGGGCGAAACGATGGAATAGGGCACGAACTGAACGGTCGAGGCCGGCTTCCCGCCGGGTGGCTCGGGCGGCTCCTTGCCGTTCGCCGGAGTTGTCGAGAGAAAAAAGAGAGAGAAAAAGATTGCCAGGACGATCGGACGCATCGCGCACCTCCCTGGCCTCCGGCAAGAGGTACGGCTTCCTGCGTCTGCGGTTTCGATATTTCGAGAAGGACCGGATGCGCGTTTTCCTCCATAGAAACGCGGGTTTTGGATACCGTGCCGTTGTGTCGCGCGCCATCGCGGCGAGGAGTCCCGCGCCTCTCGCCGGGATGGGCCACGAAGGCGTGCCGCTCTCGAAGCCGCGCAGCCCGGCGGTCCCATAGAATCCCCCGCCATGGCGACTCTTCATCCCTTTTTCGCGCTGCGCCCCTCGCCCCGGTCGGCCGCCCGCGTCTCGGCCGTTCCCTACGACGTCGTGAACACGGAAGAGGCCCGCCGGCTCGCCGAGGGCAATCCCCTCTCGTTCCTTCACGTCTCCCGGCCGGAAATCGACCTTCCGGAAGGCACGGACCCTCACGCCGAGGCGGTGTACCAGAAGGCGGCGGAAAACTTCGAGATCCTGAAACGAGACGCGCCGCTCGTGTCGGAGGGAGAGGCCTCCCTCTACGCCTACCGTTTGAGCGTGGGCGGCCACGAGCAGACGGGAATCGCGGGCTGCTGCTCCATGGACGAGTACGACTCCGATGTGATCCGCAAACATGAGCGCACCCGCCGCGACAAGGAAGACGACCGCACCCGCCACATGGTCGCTCTCAAGGCTCAGACCGGACCGGTCTTTCTGACGTATCGGGACGTGCCCGCCGCCAACGCGCTCGTCGAGGAAGCGAAGCGGGATGCGCCTCTTTTCGACTTCGAATCCGAGGATGGCGTGCGGCACACCCTGTGGCGCATACGCCGGGATCCGGGGCGCGCCCTGGCCCAGGCGTTCCTCGACGTTCCGCGCCTCTACATCGCCGACGGCCATCATCGCGCGGCGAGCGCTAGCCGGGCGCGCGCGCATTTCCGTTCGCTGAATCCGGCCGACCACGCCGGGTTGAACGAGTTCGACTACTTTCTGACCGTCCTTTTCCCGGCGAGCCAGGTCCGGATCCTTCCCTACAACCGCATCGTCCGCGACTTGAACGGTTTCTCCGCGGAAGAGCTGCTCCGGAAAAGCGCGAAGAGATTCACCGTCGTCGAGAACGCGTCCGCGGAACCGGCGCGCCGTGGCGACTTCGCCATGTATCTGGCGGGGCGATGGTACGGACTCGTGCCGCGCGAGACGAACAGCGACACCCTCGACGCGACCGCGCTGCAGGACGATGTCCTGACTCCGATTCTCGGCGTCGGCGACATCCGCACCGACAAGCGGATCGATTTCGTGGGGGGCGGGCGGGGAACGTCCGAGCTGAAGCGCCTCGTCGACTCCGGTGCCGCCGCAGTGGCCTTTTCTCTCTACCCGGTCTCCCTCGACCAGCTGATGGCTGTCTCCGACGCCAACGAGATCATGCCGCCGAAATCGACGTGGTTCGAGCCCAAGCTGCGGGACGGCCTGCTGGTCCACCAGATCTGAGAAACAGGACCGTGAGAATAAGATCGCCGCGATGAAGGTGCTGGTCGCGGACAAATTCGAGAAATCAGGGCTCGACGGGCTCGCCGCCGGCGGTTCCGAAGTGCTCTACGAGCCCGACCTGAAGGACGACGCCCTCGCGGCCCGCGTCGCGAATTCGGGGGCGGAGATCCTGATCGTTCGCTCGACGAAGGTGACGCGGCCGATGCTCGAGGCCGGACGCCTCTCGCTCGTGATCCGCGCGGGCGCCGGCTACAACACGATCGACGTCGAGGCCGCGTCCGAGCGGGGCATCTACGTCGCCAACTGTCCTGGAAAGAACTCCGTCGCCGTCGCGGAGCTTGCCTTCGCGCTCATCCTGTCCCTCGACCGGAGAGTCACGGAGAACGCGGCGGACCTCCGCAGCCGGGTGTGGAACAAGAAGGAGTACAGCAAGGCGAAGGGCCTTTTCGGAAGAACGCTCGGGATCCTCGGGACCGGCGGCATCGGCCGCGAAATGCTCCCGCGAGCGCGCGCTTTCGGAATGCCGGTCGTCGCCTGGAGCCGCAGCCTGACCGCGGAGACCGCCCGCGCGCTCGGGACGGAGCGCGCGGCGTCGCCCATCGACGTCGCGAAGGCCGCCGACATCGTCAGCGTTCACCTGGCCTTGAAGCCCGAGACGAAGGGACTCGTGGGGGCCGATTTCTTCGAGGCCATGCGGCCGGGAGCCTTCTTCATCAACACGTCACGCGCGGAGGTCGTGGACCAGCCCGCGCTCGAGCGCGCGGTCAGGGAAAAGGGGATCCGGGCCGGCCTCGACGTTTTCGCGGGCGAGCCCACCGGAGGAACGGGGGACGTCGACGATCCGATCTTCCAGCTGCCGGGCGTGATCGGGACCCATCACATCGGGGCGTCGACGGACCAGGCGCAGGAAGCCATTTCGGCCGAGACGGTGCGCATCGTCCGCGAATACGCCGCCACCGGCCGCGCTCCGAACGTCGTCAATCTCGCCCGCTCCTCCCCCGCAACGCATCTCCTCGTCGTCCGCCACTTCGACCGGGTCGGCGTTCTCGCGGCGGTCTTCGACGCGCTCAAGGAAGCCGGCATCAACGTGCAGGAAACGGAGAACATCGTTTTCGAAGGCGCCCGCGCGGCCGTCGCCCGCGTCCGGCTGGATCAGCCCGCGTCGGCCTCGGTTCTCGAAAGCATCCGCCGCAGTACGGGGGACATCATCGAGGTGGCGCTCCTGCCCGTCTGAGAAGGAAGGGAAAACATGACCTCGCGCATCTTAAATTTCGCGGCGGGCCCGGCGGTCCTTCCCGAGGCCGTTCTGGAGGAGGCTCAGCGCGACCTGCTCGCCCTGCCCGGCGTGGGCATGTCCATCCTCGAGATCAGCCACCGTTCGAAGGCGTTCGACGAGATTATCCAGGGTTGCGAGGCGGACATGCGGCGTCTTGCGAACATCCCTCCGAACTACCAGGTCCTTTTTCTCCAGGGCGGCGCTTCCCTTCAATTCTCCATGGTGCCGATGAACATCCTCCCCGTGGGCGGCAAGGCGGACTACATCCTGACGGGCTCGTGGTCCAAAAAGGCCGTCAAGGAGGCGCAGAAAGTCGGGACAGTCCAGATCGCCGGCTCGACGGAATCGGAGAAGTTTTCCCGGATCCCGGAGGCGTCCGAGATCCGCATCGACCCGGAATCCGCCTATCTTCACTTCACCACCAACAACACGATCTTCGGGACCGAATGGGAAAAGGAGCCCGAATCTGGCGGCCTTCCTCTGGTGGCGGACGCGTCGTCAGACATCTTCAGCCGCCCGATCGACGTCTCGCGGTATGCGCTGATCTACGCGGGCGCCCAGAAGAATCTCGCTCCCGCCGGCGCGACCGTCGTGATCATCCGGGATGACATGCTGGCGAGAAGCCCGAAGGGGCTCCCCACGATGCTCGACTACAACACGCACGCAAAGGAGAGATCGCTCTACAACACGCCTCCCGTGTTCACGATCTACGTCATGCGGCTCGTCATGAAATGGCTCCTCGGGGAGGGTGGACTCGAGGGCATCGGACGGCGCAACGCCGAAAAAGCCGGTCTCCTCTATGGCGCGATGGACGGCTCCGGAGGGTTCTTCCGCCCCCACGCGCGCCCGGGAAGCCGCTCGAAGATGAACATCACGTTCCGCCTGCCTTCAGAAGATCTCGAGAAACGGTTCGTCTCGGAAGCGACCGCCCAGGGTCTCGACGGGCTCAAGGGACACCGTTCCGTCGGAGGAATCCGCGCTTCGATTTACAACGCGTTCCCTGTCGCGGGAGTGAACGCACTCGTGTCTTTCATGAAGGAGTTTCAGAGGAAGAACGGGTAGAGCCTGACGGGCTGACAACTCTCCGCCGTCAACTCTCTCTTCGCGGCGTTTGTTCCGCGCCGCCCGCGGGGCGCGATTTCCATTGAGCGCGGCGACCTTTCCGCGACTACGCGGGGCGCCGCTTTCCTTTGAGCGCGGCGACCTTTCCGCGGCTACGCGGGGCGCCGCTTTCCTTTGAGCGCGGCCGACCTTTCCGCGAGTACGCGGGGCGCCGCTAGGGAGAGGTACGAGCCAGGAGATTGGCCGCGTCCAGGAGGTAGGACAGGGTCTTCAGTTCCGACGCCATCTCTCCGCGGCGCGATTCGCTGACGAGGAACGTGATCGTGTTGCTCCCCATCTCGAGACGAAAGCGAAAGAAGCCGGTGTCCTCGAGCTGAACGGCTCGAAAACATCTGCGCCACGTCTCGTCCACGGTTCCAGAGAGGGCAACGGTGCAGCGCACGCGACTGCCGCCCAGACCGGTCCCCATTTCCATGCGGCGGATCTCGTTGGCGCGAAAGCCGACGGTCTGAGCAGTTCGTCCCCCCGCGATGTTCATACGCGATGAAGTTGCAAGTCGCGTGCTCCGGCCTGCCGCTGGCGCGCACCACCCGGCGGAAACGGTCCGATGCCGCTGGAGCGCAGCCCTTTAGGAGGAACCCGCAAGAAGAGGCCGCGTTCGTCCGTCCCCGGACGCTGCTCAGCCCGCCCCTTTATTCGTTACGAAAAGTGACGGTGCCTCAGCCGCGCCGGGCTTCCGATTGCCGGGCTGAATCGGCGGACTTTGAAGCGGGCGGCATGGCCGCGATCGGACGGCGGCCTTCCGGCCGGAGCCGCGCGATGTGCGCGCTCCTTTCCGCCTACCGCGGGCGTGAGAGCGCCCGCACCACCTGGGCCGCTGCGCGCTGCCCGCTCGCGAGCGCGCCCGCGACGGTTCCGTTCTGTTCGGAATCGGTGGCTTCGCCCGCGAAGAAGAGCGTGCCGGCGACGGGCCGCTTGAACGCTTCCCGCGCCTGCACGCCGCCCGGCCGAACGTAGCTGTACGCGCCCCGGGAAAACGGATCACCCTGCCAGTCATGAAACCGGAAGGCTTCGAGCCGCTCCTCGACGCGGCCCGGGGGAAGGCCGAGGCGTCTCGCGAGTGACGAGACGGCGCGCGCGACGAGCTCCGGCTCCGACAGTCCGCCGAGCGCGAGCGCGGCGGGACCGCCCGCCCAGGAAGTCAGCACGGGAGCGCGAAACGGTTCGGCGCTCCACCACGCTGGAAAGACGTCTCCCCGGACCTGCAGAAACCCGAGGCGAGGCAGCGGCCTCGGCGCACTCTCCCAGAACGACTCTTTGAATTTCAGAACCAGCTTGACGACCGATCCCATGCGGATCGCGTCGAGCGCCCGCCGCTTCTCGGGCAGATCGGGCAGGATCCGGAATCCTCCCTCTTGCCCGCCCGACGCTTTCCAGACTCCGACCGGAAGCGTGAGGATGGCCGTCGACGCGGACACAGGGCCGCCGCCCGCAACGCCTCGGGTCTCGGCCTCGACGGAGCCCTTTTCCCAGCGCAGAGTGGAGACGGCGCTGCCGAGGCGAAGCGAGACCCGATCCGGATCACACGACCGAAGGAGAAATTCCGGGATCACCCGATATCCGCCCGGGACGCGAAACTGTTCATGGCTTCCGCTCTTCTGGCCTCGGGTCGACAGAGATTGCTCGCTGATGTCCGCCGGGGGCGCGGCGTGATACCCCTCGACCAGCGAAAGCAGCAACCAGCGCTGCTGCGAGGACAAACGCTTCTGCGAGGAGAGAAACTCGAGGACGCTCCGATCTTTGCCCGCGTTGCGCATGCGAGCGGTGATCGCGTCCATGGTCTGCCAGAGGCGGGGTAACGCCTTCCAACCGCCGCGGCCCGAAGGTTTCCAGTGCTCGTCTCGAAGCGCAATGGCGGGGACGTTCGCGGCGCGGAGGATCGCCATGGTTTCGGGCTCGGCGCCGTGGAGGAACTCGGCGCCGAGCTCGATGGAGATCGGCCACGACGGATCGTCCACGGTCAGGATCCTGCCGCCCCGCCGGTCTCTGGCCTCGAGAACGACCACCGACAATCCCGCCGCCGACAGATCGCGCGCCGCGGAAAGCCCGGCGGCGCCCGCGCCGACGACCAGGACGTCCGTGCGGCTCATTTCCGCTCCAGCGTCGGGCCGAACGCGCCCGCCTCTTCCCGCCGCCACCACTCGCCGGTCGCGCGGCGGGCCGTTCGATCCGTGAAGCGGTAGTCCCACAGCCTCGCGCGCAGAAGCCGGGGCGGCCGGCCCGGAAAGGGATTCCCGTTCAGCAACGCCACCACGGCGGGAGACCCCTCGAGCAGGCGCTCCTCGAGAGCCGCCAGCCACGGACTCGCCTCGTACGGACCCAGAGCCGCGAACCACATCTGCCAGTCGAGGCGGGGCTGGTGCGGCGCAACGAACCCCGGACGCCGCCTCAAGTCTCCCGGCTTCCAGCGGAACTCGTAGGGCAGCCAGGTCTGCCCGTCGGCGCTGCCTTCGAGGATGATTTCCTGGCGCCGCGTCGTCATCACGGCGAAGAGACCATAGCCGTTGACCAGCCTCAGCGGCGCCACGACCTGCGCGGCCACGAGGACTGGCGCGGGCATCGGCGCGCCGAGATGCAGCAGACCGACGGGCAGAACGACGATCGCGACGCCGGCGACGACGGCGCGAGGCCACCGCCGCGCCTCTGCGAGCTCGCCGTGCCCCGGTGATTCAGCCGCGCGCCGCCCGATCCTCGCGAGGAGGCGGTCATCGAGCAGAAGGAGGCAAAGGAGCGCCGACAGGAGGTTGAAGAAGGCGTAGTTGCCGGTCGCGGCAATCGAAATCTGCAAGGCGACCAGGAGCGTGAAGGCGGCCAGGCGCAGCCGGCGCGGACCGAAGATCAGAAACGGGACGGCGAGCTCCACGAAGAAGAGCAGAACCGTCGAGACTCTCTGAAAGGCGCTCGGGAGCTGATGCATGTACCACGCGGTCCAGGGCGGCAGCGGCTGGGTCTCGTAGTGGTACGTGAGCGCGGTCAAATCGCGCCACGTCGGGTCGCCGCTCGCGAGCTTCACGACCCC
>JALYUA010000114.1 GCA_030854005.1 Acidobacteriota bacterium | reverse complement strand
GCGGTGAGGCGCCGCGGCCAGCGCGCCGGCGGCGGCCGCGCAATCGTCGGGAGAAGCGCCCGCTGCCAGAGCGACGGCGGATGCCGCGAGGTAGTTCGCCACCTGATGCAGCCCCGGGACGGGCAGGCGCGCCTTCGCGCTGCCTGATGGAGTTCGCAGCCGCAGCGACGATCCGTTCTCGTCGAGCACGACGTCCTCGACCGTGACGTCGGCGCCGGCCGCGCGCCCGAAGCGCAGCGCCCGCCCCGACCAGGCCGTCGCGAGTCCCTCGATCCGCTCGTCGTCCGCGTTGATCACGAAGACCCCGTTCGCTTTCAAGCCGTCCAGGATCTCGCCGTTCGCCCGCGCCACTCCGTCCAGGGACCCGAGAAACTCGAGGTGCTCGGCGGCGATCACGGTGATCGCGGCGACGTCGGGCTCGAAGGTCCGCGACAATCGCGACACCTCGCCGACGGCGCTCATGCCCATCTCGCCCACCATCCATTCGGGAGTCTTCGGGAAGTTCAGGACGGACATCGGGAATCCGATCGCGCTGTTCTGGTTGCCGGGCGTCTTCTCGACGGCGTGGCGCCGCCCCAGGATCGCGGACGCAAACTCCTTCGTGGTGGTCTTGCCGACGGAGCCGGCGACGGCGGCGAGCCGGAATCCCGACTCGCGCTTCATCTCTCCGGCGAAGCGGAGGAGGCCCTTGCCCGGATCCGGCACGACCAGCACGGGAATCGCGCCGGGAAGGCCGGCGGGAACCCGCGCGCCGAGGATGGCCGCGGCGCCGGAGGCGACGGCCTGCGCGGCGAAATCGTGGCCGTCCACGCGCTCGCCCGCGATCGCGACGAAGAGGTCGCCCGGCCGGACCTTCCGCGAATCGACGGCGACTCCGGAGAGCGCCGCATCCGCGACCGGCGGGACGTTCAACGCCGCGGCCATTTTCGAGAGCGAGAAGTTCATCTCACCGCCGCTCGGCCGCGAGCTCGGCGGCCACCTTGCGGTCGTCGAAAGGCAGCTCCTCCGAGCCGATCACCTGAGTGGTTTCGTGACCTTTCCCGGCGAGGACGACGACGGTTCCGGAGTTTGCCAGGTCGATGGCCGCGCGAATCGCCTCACGGCGGTCCGCGATGCGAAGCGCTTTCGTCGCGCCCGAAGCGGCGAGACCCGCCGCGACGTCCGCGAGAATGGCGTTGGGATCCTCGGATCGCGGATTGTCCGACGTCGCAATGGGAATGTCGGCCAGACGTCCGGCGATCTCTCCCATCGGGAAACGCTTTCCGCGGTCCCGGTCGCCGCCGCAGCCGAAGACGAGCACGATCTTGCGGTCCGTGAGCTCGCGAACCGCGAGAAGCAGCCGCTCGAGGGCGTCCGGCGTGTGGGCGTAGTCCACCAGGATTCGGTAGGGCTGGCCCGCCTCGACCGGCTCGAGGCGGCCGGGCACGCGCGCCACGGACGCGCATCCCTCCATGACCTGCTCGTCGGACAACCCCAGGGCGAGCCCGGCGGCCGCGGCGGAAAGAAGGTTGTCGGCATTGAAGCGGCCGAGCAGCGGGGAGCTCAGCCGGAGAGGTGCGGCGCTTCGGCGAACCAGGTCGAAGGACGTTCCCGCGAGGTCGCAACGGATTCCTTCCGCCCGAACGTCGGCCTCCGCGCCGCGCGACGAGGTCGTGACGACGGGAAGAGCGGCGGAGGACGCCAGCCGGAAGCCCCAGGGGTCGTCCACATTGATCACGGCGGCGGCGCCCGGCTTGCGCAGGGAGAAGAGCGCGGCCTTGGCCGCGAAGTACTCCTCCATGTCCGCGTGAAAGTCGAGATGGTCCCGAGTCAGGTTCGTGAACACGGCGACGTCGAAACGGCAGCCCGCCACGCGGTCGAGCGCGAGCGCGTGCGAGCTGACTTCGATCGCGGCCGCCGGAACTCCGTTTTCGACCATCTCCGCGAGAAGCCGCTGAAGCTCCGCAGCGTCCGGCGTCGTGCGCGAGGCCTCCGTCTCCCGGCGTCCCGTGCGGTAACCGACGGTGCCCAGGAATCCCGCCCGGCCGTAACGCCGCTCGAGAAGCGCCGAGAGGAGCGTCGCGGTCGTGGTCTTGCCGTTGGTGCCCGTGACGCCGGCAAGCACGAGCCTGTCGGCGGGATTCCCGGCGAGCTCGGCCGCCGCCAGGGCCAGGGCGCGCCGCGCGTTCGGCACGCGGGCCCACGCTACGGTCGCGCCCGGCGGCGCGGGATTCTCCGAGGCGACCGCGACGGCGCCGCGCGCAATCGCTTCGGGGATGTGAGCCGCGCCGTCGGACTTCGCGCCGCGGATGGCCACGAAGAGATCACCGGGACTCACGGTCCGGGAATCGTGCGAGACGCCGGAGACTTCCGCTTCCGGCGCCGTCCGGTCGATCTCGGCATCCGGAAGAACCGCGAGGAGGTCCATCAGCTTCAAGGACGAAAAGGACTCGAGCTCGTCTCCTCGCGGCCGCCGGCGGCGCGCGCGACCGACGGGACCGATTCTGAAAGGTTCAACGTGGCCACGTCGCCGGGCCGGAAGGGCGCTCCGGGCGACGGGGTCTGCGACGTCACGAATCCGGCGCCGTGCAGTCGCACGGCGAGTCCCATTCTCGCAAACAGCGCGAGCGCCTGCCGCGCCGACAGGCCCGCCACGTCGGGGATCTCGCCCGCGACCACGCGCGGGTCGGCGGCCGGAGCGGAGACGGGCACCGGCGTCGATCGCCGGCTCGCGGCGGGCACGAGCCCGGCGGGATACTGCGGCGGCATCGAGGCGAGCACCGTCGACGGCACACGCTGCTCCTCCGGCGCCACGCGCATGATCCCGAGCGCCTGCGAAACGATCCGGGAAAACAGCGGGGCCGCGACGGCTGCCGCGTAGTACTTGTTGCCCTGCGGCTCCTCGACGACGACGACGCCGACGATCTTCGGATTCTCCGCCGGGGCGAAACCGACGAAGTTCGGAACGTGGCGTCCCCGCTGGTAGCCGCCGGGGCCCGCCTTCTGCGCCGTGCCGGTCTTTCCGGCCACGGAGAACCCCGGGATCGCCGCTTCCGCTCCCGTTCCGTTCTCGACGACCCCCACGAGCATGTCGCGCATCTTCTTCGCCGTCGCTTCGGAAATCACGCGAACCGGGGGCGTGATCGCGACCCGCTCCTCGCGGCCGTCGGGCCGGGCGAGACGCGTCACGAGACGCGGCTGGACCAGGAGTCCCCCATTGGCGATGACCGCGGCGACGCGCGCGAGCTGCAGCGCGGTCAGCGAGACCTCCTGTCCCATCGAGATCGACGCGTTGGAGAGCGACGACCACCGCGAGAGCGGCCGGAAGATTCCGCACGCCTCCCCCGGAAGGTCGATCCCGGAGGGCTTGCCGATCCCGAACCGGCTGGCTCCCTCGTAGAGACGCTGAGCGCCGAGGCGCAGGCCGACGCGGATGATTCCGACATTCGAAGAATGCGCGAGCACCCCCGCCAGGGTCAGCGGGCCGTAATCGTGATGCTTGTCCTCGTTGATCGTGAAGTTGCCGATGCGAACGGAGCCTCCGCCCGTGTCGATGACCTCGTCCACGCCGATCACTCCGTCTTCGAGCGCGACGGAGCCCGTGACGACCTTGAAAGTCGATCCCGGCTCGTACGCATCCGCGACGGCGTGATTCCGGCGGGTCTCGGCGGGATAGCGTCCGTACTGGTTGAGGTCGAAGCCCGGCGCGCTCGCCATCGCGAGGATCTCGCCGTTCGACGGATCCATGAGGACGACGCTGCCGGAGCGGGCATGGAGCTCCATGAGCGTGGCAGCGAGCTCGCGCTCCGCGGCGTACTGGATCCCCGAATCGAGCGAGAGCGTGAGCGTGGCTCCCTCCTGCTCCGCCCGCGCGCCCGGCGATTCCCATTCTCCGTAGGTCGAACGCCGCGCGTCCTTGAAGGCGACGATTCGCCCGGGCTTGCCGCGGACCGAAGACTCGTAGGCGTACTCGAGGCCCGCGAGGCCCGTGTCGTCCGTTCCGACGTAACCGAGAACCGCGGCGCCGAGCGATCCCTTCGGATAGAAGCGCTTGGTCTCCGGGACCAAACGGACGCCGGCGAGCTTCAGCGCGCGCACGCGGTCGGCGGCGGCCGGATCGATCTTGCGGGCGATCCACACAAACCCCTTCTCGGACGAGAGACGCGCGAGGATTGGGCCTGCCGGAAGCCCCAGCGCCGCCCCGAGGCTGCGCGCCGTCGCCGCCGGCTGGACCACCTCGTCCGGGGCCGCATAGACGGACGACACTTCGACGGAGACCGCGAGCTCGCGTCCTTCGCGGTCGAGAATCGCTCCCCGGCGCGGCGAGATCTCGATCTGCCGCTCCTGCTGCCGCTGCGCCTTCGCGCGGTATTTCGCGCCCTGGGCGAGCTGCAGCTGCGCCAAACGTCCCACGACGACGAGACCCCAGACGATCAGGAAGAGAGAGAAGAAATTGCGGCGGCGCCGCGGAAAAGTGTTCACCGGCCTGCTCCTTCCACGTACTCGATCTGTCCCGGACGGGGGGGCTTCAGTCCTTTGCGCGCGGCGGCGGCCGCCACGCGATCCGGAGCCGACGCCAGCGCGAGCTGCGCCTTGAGCCGCCGGCTCTCCTCGGTCATCTCGGCCAGCGTTCGCGTGCGCGCCTCGCGGGCATACCCGACGCGCACTGTTTCCACGTGCAGCGCCGCATAGACGAGAAACGCGCAGGCAATGGGAAGGAGGGCGAGGACGAAAGCGGCGAGCTCCTGCCCGCGGCGGCGGTCGCGCTCTCGCGTCAGATGGAGGTTCTGAACGCGCTTCGACTGGGAGTACGCGACCGAGCTCACGTCAGACCTCCGCGATCTTCTCCGCCACGCGCATGCGGGCGCTGCGAGAGCGAGGGTTGTCCCGCGTCTCGGCTTCCGAGGGAACGATCGGCTTGCGGGTCAGGACTCGAAGCGCGGTGCGGGCTCCGCAGACGCACGTCGGCAGGCGCGTCGGGCACGCGCACACCCCCGAGTCGCGCTTCAGCGCCTCCTTGACCATGCGGTCTTCGAGGGAGTGGTACGAGAGGATGGCCAGGCGGCCGCGCGCGTTCAACTGCTCGACCGCCGCGGCGAGGAATCGCGAAAGCGCCAGCAGCTCCTGGTTGACCTCGATGCGCAACGCTTGAAACACCTTCGTAGCGGGGTCGATCTTTTCGCGCGAACCCTTCACGTTTGCCACGATGCGGGCGAGCTGCCGGGTGGACGTGATCGGGGCTGCCGTCCGCTCCGAAACGATCCCTCGCGCGATCTTGACCGCCATCCATTCCTCCCCGTATTCGCGGAAAATCCGCGTCAGTTCTTCGACCGACGCTGTCGACACGATGTCGGCAGCGGTTCGGCCTTCCCGCCCCATCCGCATGTCGAGTGGCCCGTCCCGACGAAACGAAAACCCGCGCTCGGCGCGGTCGATCTGCATCGATGAGACTCCGAGATCCGCGAGGATCCCGTCCGGCCGGCCGCGTCCCTCGAGCGCTTCGACGATGTCGCCGAAGTTGCTCTGAAGAAGCTCGAACCGGTCTCCGAACCGCGCCAGTCGCGCTCGCGCGAGCTCCAGGGCCTCGGGGTCGCGATCGAGTCCGAGCAACCGGATCGACGGCCCGCCCTCGAGCAGCGCTTCGGCGTGCCCGCCCGCTCCCACCGTCGCGTCGACGAAAAATCCGCCTCGCTCCGGCGCGAGCCACGCGACCACTTCCGCGGCGAGGACGGGCCTGTGCGGGGGCTGTCCAACGTCTTGCGTCTCCTGTCTCCCGTTCTCAATCGCTTCGACTCAGGTCAGCAGTTTCGAGATCGCGTCGTAGTCCTCGTCGGAGAAGTCCTCGCTCGCCAGGCGCGACGCGAGCGCATTCCGGTCGGAGACGACCAGGTGATCGATGTTCCCCGTCACGACGACGTCGGAAGGCAGCTTCGCCGTGTCCCGGAGAATCTGGGGGACGAGCAGGCGCCCCTGGCCGTCTAAGGACGCGTCCTGTCCGAAGAAGTTGACGCGCTCTAGAAACTTGTTCTTCGCGCGGTGAATCGCCGGCAGGGCTGCGAGCTTTTCTTCGAGAGCGCGCCACATCGCCAGCGGATAGAGGAGAACCTCTTTTCCGTGCAGAGACGTGACGAAAAACTCCGGTCCAAAGGCTTCCTCGATCTGTTGACGAAAGAGGTTCGGCACCTTGAGACGGCCCTTCTCGTCGAGCCGGGCTGGCGCGCTCCCGCGAAAGCGGTCCATTGTTCAATTTGCAGTCCCGACGACCGGTCGGAGCCACTTTCTCCCACTTTGTTCCAGATTAGTCCACTTCCGCGCATGTTAGGAGCGCGTTGGTTCCACGTCAAGGGAAAGCACTTACGCGAGGTGAGTTGGGGGCGCGAAGAGGGCGTAACCCCGGTGGAGGGTTCAGCGTCTAGCGTCGAGCGTCAAGCGTTCGGAGGAAACCGGCCCCCATGGGAACGCTCAACGCTGAACGCTTGACGCTCAACCGTCTTTCTCGATCCAGTCCCTCGTCAGCTCGAGCCACAGGGCGAGACCGCGATAGCCGCCGAACCGCGCGTAGCGGCGGGCGATCGAGGCGTCTGTCTTCTTCACCGGACCGGGGTGAAGCTTCCGGTACTTCTGGCGGACCCAGGAGTCGAGGGCCAGGAAATCGTGGCGTCCCAGGATGCGGAGGAGCCCTTCCGCGGCGTACGGGCCGAAGCCGTGCTCCTCCAGGATCTCGTCCCGGATCTCCGCGGCGGGCCGGGCGCGATCCTCCCAGCGGTCGAGGTCCAGGCGTCCCGACGCGGCACGCCGCGCGAACCGGGCGAGCGCTGGGGCACGGTACCCGCATCGCACTTCGCGCTCGAGACGCCGCGCGGTGAAGCGCGCGAGGTCGGCCGCCGTCGGAAATGCCGCCCCTTCGGAGCCCGCGAGCGCGATCAGGCGAGTCACCATTCCCCGCGTCGCGGCCCAGGAACAGTTGGTGGTCAGAAGCATCTTGACGGCGTCCTCGAAGAGAGCCGGCGCGCGCAGCATGCGGCCTCCTCCCCTCTCGAGGCCGCAAAGGAGCTCGGGCTCCCCCGAGAGAGTGGAGACGAAGGGAGACAGGTCGAGATCGAGCGAGAAGACCCGGGCCGCCATCGCGGCGAGCCGCGGACGGGTCACTCCGCGCGAGGAACAGACCAGCACGCCATCGCCCGCCTCGAAGCGGACCGGCACGGCTCGCCCCGCGGCGGAGACGACGGTTGCGAGAACGCCGGAGCCGGGCGTGTATTGAAAAGGGGGAAGGTCGTACCAGCCGTGCGACCGCACGACGCCGTCGAACGAAAATAAGGCCGGAAGCGGAATCTCGACGCGAACGGCTCAGCCCTTCTTTTCTTCCGCCTTCGCGAGCGCCGGGTCGTAGATCTTGATGTAGGCCTCGCGGCGCAGATGCTGAATGAACTCCGAAAACCTCTTGTCGTACAGATTTTCTCCGATCCGCTTCTTCAGATCCTCGCTGACCTCGGCAAACGGCTTGTAGCCGGCGGCCTTCCGGTCGGTGACGCGGAAGAGGTGGATCGACGCCGGCAGGAGGACCGGAGCGGGAAATTCGGCCGGCGTCTCGGCGAAGACCGTCGCGTCCAACGCCGGCAGCAGCTCTCCCTGCGACACCGTTCCGAGGTCTCCCCCGCGATTCTTCGCGTTTCCTTCGGAGTACTCCTTCGCGAGGTCCTCGAATTTTCCTCCCGAGGCGAGACGCGCGCGGACCTCCTCCATTCGGGCCACGGCTCTTTCCCGCGCCGTCGGATCGGAGGCCGTGAAACGGATCACGATCTCGTACACGCGGGCCTGCGGCGGTACGCGGTAGACCTTGTCCTTCTGACGCTCGTACTCGCTGCGGAGCATGTCGTCGCTGACGTCCATCTTTCCGGTGACGTCGCGGCCGATGACCTTCTGAAGCGTGATGGTCTCGCGCATCTGCCGCTTCAGGTCGTCGCGGGTCATGTTCGACGACGCGAGCGCCGCGTCGAACTCCTGGTCGGTGGCGAGGTTGTACTGGCGTTTTACCCGCTCGACGGCCTCGTCCACTTCCGCGTCGGACGCCGAGACCGTCGGACCGAGCTCCTTCGCCCGCTCGTCAATGAGTCTCTCGCGGATCATGTCTTCCAGAGTGTCTTTCTTCAACTGCGTCCGGTCCGAGGGGGCGTTCGGCGCGTTCTGCGCGGCCGTCACCCGGCGGTCGAACTCCGACTGCGTGATCAGCCGGTCATTGACGCGCGCCACGATGCGCTCGACAAGCTCCCCGGCCGTGGACGGCGCGATGGACGCGACGAGCGCCAAAGGAACGAGGAGAAGGGCTCGGAACTTCATGCGGGCTCCATAACAGCGGGACTCTATCGGATCTTTCCGGCGGCAAAACGAGGGTTCAGCGTTGAGCGTTCGTTTCCCCATTCCCGATTCCCGATTCCCGGCCCCGGTCGCCTCCCGCCTCCCGTCTTCATCCCGCCAGCTCCACGAGCCAGCCCGTCATCGCCGGCAGGAGGGCTTCGCCCGGCGGGGACGGAACGGTCAGCACGCGAGCCGGGGAGAGGCGGGCGCCGCGTGTCTGCCGCACGAACTCGGTCAGGCGGGCCCCGTCGATCCGGGCGTCCTCGGCAAACCGGAGGTGCACCTGCCCGCTCTGGCGCGTCAGGGAGGTCACGCCGGCGCGCTCCGCCCGCGACCGCAGGCGGGCGTACTCGACCAGCCTTCGCACCGCAGCGGGGGGCTCGCCGAAGCGGTCGGCGATCTCGCGCGCCGTCTCCTCGAGCTCCCGGTCGTCGCGGGCGCGCGCGATCTTCTTGTAAATCATCATGCGCCAGTTCTCGTCCGCGACGTACGACGGCGGAATCGTGAGATCGAGCCCGAGCGACAGCGTGATCGCGCGTTCCGGGACCGGCGCCTCGCCCTGGATCTCCCGGATCGATTCTTCGAGCAGGGAGAGGTACGTCTCGAAGCCGACGGAAGCGATCTGTCCCGACTGCTCCCCTCCAAGGATGTTCCCCGATCCCCGGATCTCGAGGTCCTTGGCGGCGATGCGGAATCCCGCGCCCAGGTCACAGAACTCCTGGATCGAGGCGAGCCGGCGCCGCGCCGTGTCGGAGAGCGCCGCGGTCTCGTGCACGAGCAGAAATGCGGAAGCGGGCTTGTCGCTGCGGCCCACCCGTCCTCGAAGCTGATAGAGCTGCGCCAGCCCGTACGCCTCCGCGCGGTCGATCAGGATCGTGTTGGCGGAGGGAATGTCCAGGCCGTTCTCGATGATCGTGGTCGCGAGCAGGAGATCGGCCTCCCGGGACGTGAACCTGAGCATCGCCTTCTCGAGCTCGTTTTCCCGCATCGCGCCGTGCGCCACGGCGATTCGCAGCTTCGGCAGGAGGGTTTCGAGCTCGTCACGGACGCGGCCGATCGACTCGACCCGGTTGTGAACGAAGAAGACCTGGCCCCCGCGCTCGAGCTCCGCCTCGATGGCTTCCCGGATCACCTCGCCCTTGCGCGGGACGACCTGGGTCTCGATCGCGAGCCGGTCCCGCGGAGGCGTCTCGATGATCGAGAGATCGCGGAGCCCCGAAAGCGACAGGTGGAGCGAGCGCGGGATCGGCGTCGCGGACATCGAAAGCACGTCGATCGAGGTCTTCCACTCCTTCAGGCGCTCCTTCTGCGCGACGCCGAACCTCTGCTCTTCATCGACGATCAGCAGGCCGAGGTCGCGGAACGCAAGGTCCTTCGCCAGCATCCGGTGCGTCGCGATCAGGATGTCGACCGTGCCGTCCGCCACCGTTTTGACGATCGCCTTCTGTTCCTTCGGGCTGCGGAACCGGGAGAGCAGGTCGATCGACACGGGAAACGCGGCGAACCGGCGGCGGAACGTCCGGAAATGCTGGTCGGCGAGGATCGTCGTCGGAGCCAGCACGGCCACCTGCTTGCCGTCGAGCACCGCCTTGAAGGCCGCCCGCATCGCGACTTCCGTCTTTCCGTACCCGACGTCTCCGCAGAGGAGCCGGTCCATCGGTTTGGAGGACTGCATGTCGCGCTTGACGTCCGAGATCGCCTGCGCCTGGTCCGGAGTCTCGACGTACTCGAAGGCGTCTTCGAACTCCTTCTGCCAGGGCGAGTCCTTGGAGAACGAGAAACCGTCGGCGAGGCTTCGCCGCGCATAGAGCTTCAACAGCTGGTCCGTCATGTCGCGCATGGCCTTCTTGACGGACGCCTTGCGCCTCGCCCAGCCGGCGCCGCCGAGCTTGTCGAGCGCCGGCTCGACGCCCTCGAGGCCCGAGTACTTCTGGACGAGGTCGAACCGCTCGACCGGAAGCAGAAGCCTCTTCTCGTCGGCGTATCCGATCTCCATGAACTCCCGGTCTTCCCCTTCGACCGGCACGCGCTTCAGGCCCTGGAACACGCCGATCCCGTAATCACGATGGACGACCGCATCGCCGAGCTTCAGGTCGCGCAGGTCCGACAGGAACGCTTCCGACGGCCGGCGGCGGGAGGTCGAGACCGGCTTTTCCTCGCCGAAGATCTCGCCCTCGGAGTAGACCGACACGCGCGGCTCCCGCATGCGAAATCCGCCCGAGATCTCGGCGGGAACGCAGATCACGGTTCCCGCGCTCCTCTCCGACGAGACGTGAAGTCCGTACTCGAGCGCGAAGCGCCGCAGCTTCTCGGCGCCGCCCGTCGGCCGGACCGCGACGAATGTCTCCTCCCCGTCCGCGAGAGCCTTCGCGATCTCCTCCGCGGCTTCTCGCGTGCGGCCCGCGTGGCCGGGAATCGCCTCGGCTGGCAGGCGCAGGAGCGAGCGG
>JALYUA010000055.1 GCA_030854005.1 Acidobacteriota bacterium | reverse complement strand
GCATGGCGCCGCTCGGCGCGCTCGCCGGCCTCGAGCGCCGGGGTCTTTTTCCCTTCGTGGTCTGGCTCGACGCGCATGGGGATTTCAACACCTGGGAAACGACCCCCTCGGGTTACATCGGGGGCATGCCCATCGCGATGATGGCCGGGCGGGGCGAACAGACAATCGTCGATGCGCTCGGACTGCGAACCGTCGAGCCGGGACGCGTCCTGATCGCCGATGCCCGCGACGTCGACCCGTCCGAGGGAGTCGCGCTCGACGGGTCCGGCATCGGCGTCATGACGGTGGAAGAGATCGCGGAGGCCCTGCCGCCGGACCTCCCGATCTACGTCCACCTCGACGTGGACGTCGTGACTCCGTCGCAGATGCCGGCGCTGCGCTTCCCCGCCGCCGGCGGCCCTTCGTTGTCGGCCGTGGAAAGGACTCTGCGGGCGATCGGCCGGACGGGGCGCGTTGTCGGCGTGACGGTGGCCTGCACCTGGAACCCGGTTGATCCCGGCGCGGGAGCGGCAGCGGCCGCGACGGACCGGCTGGTGGCCGCGCTCACGCGCTAGCCGGGGCCGGGAGCCGAGCGACTGACGCGAGCGAGACGGCCCGCGGTACTCCGCGGTCAACTCGACCGGGAGCCGCGGGCAGGCCGAAGCGGGCCTCCGGCTACGGAACGACCGTGACGGTCCCTTCCATGTTGTCGTGCCCCACCCCGCAGGAAGAGTTCGTGCAGGCATAAGGAAACGTGCCGGTCTGGGCCGGCGTGAAGCTCAGCATCACGCTCTCGCCAGGCGCGATACTCACGGCGCTCAGGCCGAGCGCGGAGATCCCGCTGAAGATGTGGAAATTGTCTGCATCGACGGGACTGTCGTTGAAAACCTCGAGACGATAGGACTGCCCCCGCTTCAACGTGATGTTCGGGCCTCCGTTCTTGCCCGGCCCGTAGAAATCCCACTGCCAGTTGATCCCTCTCAGCCGGATCGCGATCGTCGCCGAGACCGTGGGCGTGGCCGTCGGCGCCGGGACGGTCCGCGTCGGGCTCGGAGCGGGCGGACTCGTAGGGCCAGGCGTCGCCGTCGGTCCGGGAGTCGCGCTCGCGGCGGGGGTCGCGGTGGGCCTCGGCCCGGGAAGCGTCGGCGTCGGCGTCGGTCCGCCGGTGCGCCGCCTCGGGATCCGGACGATCGGCATCCGCTCGACGGGGGGATCGCCGGCCGCGGTCGCCGCCGAAACCGCCGAAGCGGCCTCGGTCGGCAGCTTGCGGGCGTCCGAATCGCACGCGGAAGATACTGCTGCGGCCACCGCGAGACCGGCCGCCAAAAGCGGTCGCACGCGGGACCCCGCGAGGGTTTTTTGGGCGCCGGGGATCAAGCCAGGAAGGCCAGGTTGGGCGTGGTGAACCGGGACAGCAGCGGGAAGACGTTCGGAAGGTCGTTGCCCGCGAGCCCGAACCACGTGGCGAGCGTCGCGGCGTACTGGTCGACCGCCGCCGTCGGAATCCACCGCCCGCGGGTGTCGGTGTCGTTCGGCCCGCCGAGCGTCAGGGTCGGGAAGACCGTGTTGTTGGGACCCTTCACGCCGTAGAAGTCCTTGCCGATGACGGAGCTGCCCATCACGAACTGGTGGCTGCCCCAGGCGTGATCCGTTCCCGCCGTCGCCCCGGTGCCGGCCGGCTGAAGCGTGCGCGCGAAGTCGGAAAGGGTAAAGGTCGTCACGCGGGAATCGACGCCGAGCTCGACCGTGGCGTCGAAGAACGCCTTCATCGCCCCCGACAGCTGTGTCAGCAGGTTCTGCTGCGTCGTCAGCTGATCCTGGTGCGTGTCGAACCCACCGAGGGTGCAGAAGAAGATCTGGCGGTTCAATCCGAGAGCCGGCGCCGTCTGGTTCAGCTTGATCACCTTGGCGACCTGCTTCAGCTGGTTGCCGAGGCCCGTCGCCGGAAACACGGTCGTGAGCGTGGGATCGGGGCCGCCCAGGGACGCGATGATGTCCACCGCCTGCTGGGTCGAATCGCTCGCGGCGGCGACGAGGCTCGCGGTGCGGTCGATCGTCCGCAGAAAGTTCATGGAGTTCCGGCGCGCCACGTCCGCCGCGCTGGCGCTGAAGCCGTTCAGCACGAGCACCTGGTTCAAAGCGGTCGGCGCGGCGGAGATCGCCAGCGGGCGCGTCGCGAGGCCCTGCCCGAAGACGGCCGCCCCGGACACCGAGGTGATGAGAGGGAAACCGCTGCCCGAGTTGAAGGAAAGCATTTTGTCCGCGGTCGCGCCGCCCCAGCCGACCTGGCTGCGGATGTCCGAGCGCGAAGTCTGCCACTGCGCGACCTGGTCCGAGTGCGAGAAGAGCTGGTAGGGCCGCGCGGCGCCGCTCTGATACTGCGTCCGGGTGAGGGGCTGCACGAGAGGCCCGACGTTGGCGACCACCGCCAGGCGGCTCTGGTCCCACAGCGTCTTCAGCTCGGGCAGGGCGGGATGAAGCCCGAACGCCGTCCCGATGGAAGGCGGCGTGATCGAGATCAGCTGCCCCGTCCCGAGGGCGAGCCCGGAGGCGTTCCGGGCGAGGGTGTAGGCGTTGTATTGCGTTGTGTCGAGCGGAACGACCATGTTGTTGGAGTCGTTGCCGCCGCTCAGGAAGATGCAGACGAGGGCCTTGTAGTCGGTCGGTGCCGCCGTCAGCGCGTGGGCGCTGATCAGCCCGAATTTCTCGACTCCCGCCGAGAACGCCGCCGCGCCGAGCGCCAGGCACCCCGTGCGTTTCAGAAAGTCGCGCCGGGACTGTTCCATTTTGTCGTTCATTGTTGAACCTGGTATTGCGACGACGTCGCGACGAGATACAGAGCGTGCTGCGCTCTCAGGCGCGGGCTCGTTCCGGAAATGGAGGAGACGGACGTGACGATGCTGTTCTGCATCGCGGGGGACATCGTGCCGTGCAGCATCAGCTGATTGAGATAGGAGACCAGCTGCACGGGGTCGCCCGCCAGATTCTGGATCGGAGTGAGGTCGAGTGCGGTGCCATTCGGCGAGTTCGCGCCGACCGCGATCGTCGAGAAGACCATCGTGTTGATGAAGTTGGCGCGCCGCAGGGCGCTCGTGGAGTCCATGAGGCCGAACTGCGGGGCCGACACGGTCGTGCTCCCGGGCAGGAGGTAATCCGCCGGGTAGTAGCTGAACACGGTCTGAGGCCGCAGCACGTCCTGGTTCATCGTGCTGACCTGCGGGTTGATGTACCCGTCGCTGGTCGTCGCGAGGTTCGCGGATTTTGCGTTGAACGCGCGGAGCAGGTTCAGGGCGTACTGGGCCGGCTCCCGCAGATGGCCGTAGTTCGGCTCGGAATGGGAGTTGCCCCGCGCCTCCGGGTCGAGCAGGACCGCCGTGACGAGAGCGGCGAGATTTCCGCGGGTCCCCGTGCCGTCGTCGTTGAAGGCCGCGACGACGCGGCTGACGTACGCGGGGCTGGGATTGCTCGTGACCATCTGGTGGATGAAGTGCGTCGCGACGTAGGGCGCGAGGTTCGGGTGGTAAAAGATGTTGTCGATCGCGGAGTTCAAATCCTGGTCGGCGGTCCGGCCGGCAAGCAGGCCGATTCCGTACATCAGCGTCTTGGCCGCGGTGTCATGGTTGTTCGCGACGGCGACCATCGGGGTGACGTAGTCGGGAACTCCCGGCGCGACGTTGGCCGCCAGCCGCCATCCGGTGAACACCCGCGCGAAGTTCGTCACCGTCGCCTGGTCGTAGCTCGGCTTGGGATCCCCGTTCATGTCGAGCTGATTCGTGCCGTCCGCGTTTAAGAGCTCCGTCCCGATCGAAAAGAGCTGGAGGATCTCCCGGGCGTAATTTTCATTCGGACTGTTCTTCGTGCTCGTCGCCAGGTTCAGGTACTGGCCCATGGCGGGATTGAGCGTGAGCTCGTACAGGATCTGCCGGTAATTTCCGAACGCGTTCCGGTCGAGAATCTGGATGTAGGGAAGCATCCACCCCGGAAGGGTGATGTCGCGTCCGGACACCACGAGCATCTCGTGCAGCGTCCAGATCACCTTCTGCCGGATCTGGTCCTGGCCGTAGAGCGCGTTCGTGAAGAACCGGACCTGGAGGGGATACATGCTGTAGTTGTCCCGCTGGCAGGTTGCATCGCAGGTCGCTGGCACGCTCGAGGGCTGCAGCGGAAGCGCCGGCCATCCCGACGACGGCGCGCTCAGCTGCTGGTTGAGGTAGGACGGAATGCCCATCGCCTGAACCGTATTGATCAGCGCCTCGTTCGGGCCGAAGGTTGCCTGCTCCAGAAAACGGACGACGTCGCCGAGCGGTGGACCGGCGGGAATCGTCATGCCTCCGACGCGCCAGTTGAGATCGCCGACCGTCGGCACCTGAAGGGATCCGGCGACCACGGTGCCGTTCATCTGCCACACGGCGTTTCCGCCGGTCCAGACGTGGCGCCAGAGAATGTCGGCCTTGCCGTCGCCGCTGAAGTCCCCGACGCCGGCGATCTGCCAGTTGACGTCGGTCTGGGACGGCACAAAGGCGAGGGACGACACGACCGTGCCGTTCATCACCCAGATCGTGTTCTGACCCGTGACGCCGTGGCGCCAAAGGATGTCCGGCTTGCCGTCCCCGCTGAAATCGGCGACTCCGACGATCTGCCAGTTCGCGTCGGAAACCGGCGGAATGGGCGCGGTCGAGGTCACGGCGGGACCGTTCATCAGCCACACGGTGTTGGCGCCCGTCGTCGCGTTACGCCAGAGGATGTCCGGCTTTCCATCGCCGTTGAAATCGCCGATCCCCCGGATTCTCCACGCGAGGTCGAAGACCGGCGGGAGGGGAACCTGAGAGCTCAGGGCGGCGTTGTTCATCACCCAGATCGTGTTCTGGCCGGTGGCCTGGTTGCGCCACACGATGTCGTTCATGCCGTCGCCGCTCAAATCGCCGACACCGCCGATCGTCCAGTTCGCGTCCGGAATCGTCGGAAGGGACGCGAGCGAGGTCACGTTCGTGCCGTTCATCAGCCAGATCGTGTTCTGGCCCGTCGACGAATTCCGCCAGAGGATGTCGGCCTTGCCGTCGCCGTCGAAATCGCCCGGCAGGCGCGCGGCGGCGAGCAGAGTCGCCGGGGTTGCGCACAAAACGAACACGAGGAGAGCGGCGGCGCGGCGGCGCTTCCGCGAAGGGGGGGCTTCGCCCGTGCTACGCCAATCGAGTGCGATCGTCGTCAATATACGCAAGTTTTAGTGCTCGCTTTCGCGACAGTCTACTCCACATGCCCCCCCGGTCCGTCAACAGAAAAAAACTTTTCTGGCGCGCGTCGGGTTTCGCCTTCCGTTTCAACGTTTTCACTTCTTTCCGGGCGGCGCGCGCCGGCAACAAAGCGCCGGGACCCGCATCCGCGAGGAGCCCTCGAGGGCGCGCGACCGGGCCCGGCCTCCCGGCTTTTCAGGCGGAAGCGGAACCCGGAGGAAGCTTGCCCGTGCTCGCCGTGCCGCGACGCGATCTTCGCGGTCAACCTTCCGGCACGCCGATCGTCGAGCGCCGCGCTCGTAAACCGGGCGCGCCGCGCGAGCGTCTCATCGTCAGGAGGTTTCTCATGACACTCAAGACCATCGGACCCATCGCCATCCTCGCCCTCGCGGGTGTGGCGTTCGTCGCTTCGCCCGCGGACGCGGCTCCCAGAAACCGCCGGAGAGCGGAGAACCAGCAGGACCGGATCGCGCAGGGGGTCGGGAGCGGACAGCTCACGGCCCGGGAGACGGCGCGGCTCGAAACGCGGGAGGCGCGCCTGAACGGGAGAGTCCGGGACATGCGCCAGGACAATGGCGGCTCCCTGACGCCGAGGGAGCGCGCGCGCGTCAACCGCCAGCAGAATCGCATTTCCCGCGACATCTACCGGCAGAAGCATGACGCGCAGACGGCGGCGCGCTGATGGGCTGCTGTCCTCTCCCCGACCCCGGGGAGAGGACAGCGTCATGCATCGAGCGTCCAGCGTTAAGCGTTAAGCGTCAGAACTGAAAACTGATAACTCGCGACTCGTTTCAGACCGGGCGGGCTTCGACGACGGAGAACGGGCTCGCCGTGGGAATGACGCGTTCGAGACGAAAGCCCGCCTGCCCGAGCAGCGCACCGTACTCGGCCGCCGTGCGCTCCAGGCCTCCCGTCATCACGAGCATGTTCAGGTCCATGAGATGCACCATGTCGGACCTGTCTCCCTCCGGCACGACCATTTCGATCAGCACGAGCCGGCCGCCGCCTTCGATCGCCCCACGCGAGTTTCGCAACACCCGCAGCGACTCCTCATCATTCCAGTCGTGCAGGATGAATTTCATCAAATGGACATCCGCTCCCTTCGGAACCCGTTCGAAGAAATCGCCCGGTTCAAAGCGGCACCGGCCCTCGACACCGAGATCGCGAATGCGCTCCTTCGCGTGCCCCTCGATATAGGGAAGGTCGAAGACGATCCCCCGGGCTTCCCGATATTTTTCGAGGATCGCGATCGCCATGCTGCCATTTCCGCCGCCGACGTCCAGGATCGTCCGCGCGCCGGAGAGGTCGTACGCCTCGAGCACGGCGTGGGCCGCGAACCGGGAGATGTTCTCCATCGCGAGCCCGAACTGCTCACCCTCTTCGCGGTGCTTTGCGTAATAGTCGAAGGCCGGCATCCCGAAGACCGCCTGGGGGCGCGGAGCACCCGTGCGCACGGCGTCGGCGGCGCGCGCCCAGCTCTGCCAGTGCACCTCGTCGGTCTCCGCTATGAAGGCGTCCTTGAAGGTCCCCGGCACTCCGGTCCGCAGACGCTCCCCGGCCGCGGTGAGCTCGTAACGTCCCCCCGCAAGAGGAGATGCGAGCCGGAGGTTGGCGAGCGCGCGCAGGAGGCGGCTCGTCGCCCGGGGATTCGTTCCCGCCTCGGCGGCGACGTCTTCCGGAGTCCGCGGCCCGGCGGCCAGGAGATCGGGTATGCCCAGGCGAGCGGCCGTGGCCACGGCCTGCATCGCCCACATCCCGGTGAAGAGCGGGATCAGAATCTCATCCGGGCTGGGCGCCACCTTGACCGGCGGCATCACGAGCGTCTCCGTTGTCCTCGATGACATGAAAGCCTCCTCCCGTCGCGCGTGAACGTTTCGACGCGGGGAAGATACCGCGAGCCGCGCGGGAGAAAAAGGGAGATCTCTCCGGGCATAGAGTGCGCCTCGAGGAGGTGAGCCACCTGAAGAGATGGGCCGGCGTCTTCGCGTTCCTCTGTCTGATCCCGGGCCTCCGTCCCGCCCGCGGAGAGACGGGCCAGGTGGCGCGCCTCGAACGCACGCTCGGCGCATCGCCCGGTCTTCCCCGGCAGGTCGCCTTCAGCCCCGACGGGGAATGGCTGGCCTGCGGGAAGGCCGACGGGACGGTCGCGCTCTGGCGCCGCCCCGACTTCAAGCTTCAGAAAACGCTGACGCATCCGGGCGGCGTGACATCCGTCGCCTTCAGCCCGGACGGGCGATGGCTCGCGACCGGCGGTTACGACACAACCGTGCGCGTCTGGGGGGTGACGGGGGCGCCGGCGGCCACCCTCGCCGGGCACACGGGAACCGTGTGGTCCGTCGCCTTCAGTCCGGACGGCGAGCGCCTGGCGAGCGGCGGAGAGGACAAGACGGTGAGACTGTGGAGGCGCGGCGACGGCGCGCTTCTGAAGACGCTCACCGGGCACGCCTTGAACGTCTGGTCGGTGCGATTCTCCCCCGACGGCCGGCGTCTGGCGAGCGGCAGCTTCGACCACTCGGTCCGGATCTGGCGGGCGGACTCGGGCGCACTCGAGCGCGTCCTTGGGGGACACACCCAGGCTGTCGTGAGCGTCTCCTTCAGTCCCGACGGGCAGTGGATCGCCAGCGGCGGCGACGACTCGACGGTGCGGCTCTGGCGGGCGGCAGACGGCGCGTTCGTCCGGGCGTTGACCGGCGGCAGCAACCACGTTTACGCGGTGGCTTTCAGCCCCGACAGCCGGTGGCTCGCGAGCGGCGGCCGCGAGAAGGGCGCCCTGGGAACGGTCTGGAAGCAGCTCCTCGGCAATCGCCTGAAGGGCGGGAACGGAAAGACGATCCGCCTGTGGCGCGTCTCCGACGGCGCCCTGGTGCAGGCGCTCTCTGAGCACACGGACGACGTCTCGTCCCTCGCCTTCAGCCCCGACGGGAGATGGATGGCGAGCTGCGGCGAAGACAAAACGGTGAGAATCTGGGCGTTCAGCGTTACCGAGCGGTACGCGGTAGGCGGGGACGGAAGGCGGAAGACGGAAGACGGAAGACGGAAGACGCCGGGTGCCTTGACCCGGCGCCTCCTTCGAGAGGTCAGCCGGCGGCCTCCGCCAGATTCGCCACGCCGTTGTCGGCCTCGAGATCCTTGCTGATCGCTTTGTGGGTCTTCGCGACGAGGACGTAGATCGACGGAACGACGAAGAGCGTGAACATCGTTCCGATGATCATTCCGGTCACGAGCATGATCCCGATGCTGTTCCGGGCGCCCGCGCCGGGTCCCCGCGCGAACACGAGAGGCAGATGTCCGACGACCGTCGCGGCCGTCGTCATCAGAACGGGCCGCAGTCGAGTGGCCGCCGCCTCGATGACGGCATGCACTTTGTCCGCTCCCTCCTCCTGGAGGTGGTTCGCGAACTCGACGATCAGGATGCCGTTCTTCGCAATCAGTCCCACGAGGGTGATCAGACCCACCTGACTGTAGATGTTCAGCGTGGTGAACCCGAGAAACGAGAACAGCAGTGATCCCGCCAACGCGAGAGGGACCGAGCCCGCGAGAATGATGAACGGATCGCGGAAGCTCTCGAACTGGGCCGCGAGCACGAGATAGATCAGGATGCCGGACAGAAGAAATGTGCCCAGGAACTTCCCGCCTTCCGTGCGGACCTGGCGCGACTCTCCGGCGTAGTCGACGGTGAACCCGGAGGGCAGGATGTTCTTCGCCTCCGTTTCCAGGTACTCGAGAGCGGTGACGAGCGACACCCCCGGCGGAATGACGCCCTGGATGTGCACGGCGTTCAACTGCTGGAACCGTTTCAGCTCACGCGGCTCGGTCGTCGTCTTCAAAGTCGCGAACGTCGAGAGAGGGACGAGCTTGTCGTTCGAGCCGCGCACGTAGATCTGCGAGAGTTGATCGGGGGTCAGCCGTTCGGACCTCTTCACCTGGGGAATGACCTTGTAGCTGCGGCCCTGGACGCTGAACCGGTTGACGTAGTTGCCGCCGAGCAGCGTCGAGAGATCCTTGCCCGCCTGCGCGAGATCGACGCCCTGCGAGCGCAGCTTGTCGCGGTCGAAGACCACCTCGGCCTGCGGCTGGTCGAACTTCAGATCCGAGTCCGCGTAGATGAACTTGCCGCTCGCGAACGCCTTGCCGACGAGCTGATTCGCAAACTCCGCGAGCTGCTGCGGCTCGGCCGTCGACGTGATGACGAAGTCCACGGGGAAACTGCCGCCGCCGGGGAGCGCGGGCGGGACGAGCGGGATGACGCGGATCCCGGGAATCTTGGATACACCGCCGGCGACCTCCAGTTGCAGCTGCGGCGTGCTCTTCTTCCTCTCATCCCAGGGTTTCGTCACCATGCCGGAAAAGCCGCCGCCCGGAAACGTGAGCTGAAAGGTCGCCTGGGTCTCCGGAAACGACTGGAACACGTCATTGACCTGCTTGGTGAACAACTTGGTCTGGTCCAGGGTCGCGTTCGGGGCAGCCTGAATGATCCCGAAGACGATGCTCTGGTCTTCGACCGGAGCGAGCTCCTTCTGCGAGAACATGTAGAAGGGAAAAATCAGCGCCGTGACGATCGCCCACAGGACGAACACGACGGCGCGATAGTTGAGGGTGCCGGTCAGGAGCTTCGTGTACCGTCGGCGGACGCCGTCGAACCGCCGGTTGACCCAGCCGGCGAAGCCCTTCTCCGTGTCTCCGGCCCGAAGCAGCCTCGAGCTCATCATCGGAGACAGCGTCAGGGCCACGATTCCCGAAACGATGACGGCGCCGGCGAGCGTGAACGCGAACTCCCGGAAAAGCGCTCCCGTCAGCCCGCCCTGGAATCCGATGGGCGCGTAGACGGCCGCCAGCGTGATCGTCATCGCGATGATCGGTCCCCGCAGCTCGCGCGCGGCGTGGATGGCCGCCTCGAACGGCTTCTGCCCCATGTGCAGGTGCCGCTCGACGTTCTCGACCATGACGATCGCGTCGTCCACGACCAGTCCGACCGACAGGACGATCGCGAGAAGCGTCAGGAGGTTGATCGTGAAGCCCGCGACCAGCATGATAAAGACCGCACCGATCAAGGAGATCGGGATGGCCACGATGGGAATCAGGACCGAGCGGAACGAGCCCAGGAACAGGAAGATGACGATGATGACGATGAGGAGCGTCTCGGACAGGGTCTTCAGCACCTCGCTGATCGCCTTGTCGATGTAGAGCGTCGAGTCGTAGGGGATTCCCGACGTCATGCCCGCCGGCAGCTGCGTCTGGACCTGTTTCATCTCCTCGCGGACTTTCCGGATGACGTCGAGGGAGTTCGCGGTCGGCAGGACCCAGATCCCCATGAAGGTCGCCGTCTGGCCGTTGAACCGGACGTCTTCCTCGTAGTTCTCGGCCCCGAGCACGACGTCGGCGATCTCGGAGAGCCGCACGACCGTGCCCTTGTCCTGCTTGACGACGAGCTGCTTGAACTCGTCGACGGTCTGAAGATTCGTATTCGCAACGAGGTTGACCGAGACCATCGATCCCTTCGTGCTCCCGAGCGCGGAGAGATAGTTGTTGTTGCCCAGCAGGTCGCGCACCTGCGACGGCGAGATCCCGAGCGACGCCATCTTTTCGGGCTTCAGCCAGATGCGCATCGCAAACACACGCGCACCCAGGATGTCGGCGCGCTGCACGCCCGACACGGCGGACAGCTTCGGCTGGACCACGCGCGTCAGGTAGTCGGTGATCTGGTTCTGGTCGAGGTCCTTCGAGGCGAAGCCCAGGTACATCGAGGCAAACTGCGTGTCGGCGGTCTGCAGCTCGATGACGGGCGCCTGGGCCTCGGGCGGGAGGTCGTTGCGGACCTGCGCCACCTTCGTCTGAATCTGCGTGAGCGCCGCGTTGGCGTCGTAGTTGAGCTTCAGATGCACAGTGATCGTGCTGACGCCCTGCGCGCTCGAGGACTCCAGGTAATCGATCCCGTCGGCGCTCGCGATCACGCGCTCGAGCGGGGTCGTCAGGAATCCGCGGACGAGGTCGGCGTTCGCTCCGACGTAGACGGTCGACACCTGGATGACGGCGATGTCGCTCCTCGGATACTGCCGCACCGAAAGCGACCGGATCGACTGCAGCCCCGCGATCAGGATCACGAGGTTGACGACGATCGCGAGGACCGGGCGCTTGACGAAGAGATCGGTAAATTTCATCAGGAATCCTCCGGCTTCGGGGCCGGGTTGTTGCCGGGCTGCACCTTGTTGTTGACGTTGACGGCGGCGCCCGTCCGCAGCTTGAAGACTCCGGAGGTGACCACCACTTCACCCGGCTTGACGCCGGTGAGCACGGCGACCTGGTCGCCCCGCGAGTTTCCCAGCTTGACGAACTGCTGCCGCACGCCCAGATACTTCTGTCCCTTGGGTGATGTGACGTCTTCCACGATGAACACGGAATCGCCGTAAGGCGCGTATTTGATCGCCGAGGTCGGAATCGTGATCGCCGGTTCCGCGGAGCCGAGGCCGACGTTGGTCTTGACGAACATGCCCGACCGCAGCTTTCCGTCGTTGTTGTCGAAAGTCGACTGGACCTGAATGTTTCGCGTGGACTCGTTCACCACGGAGTCGATCGCCGTCACGCGGCCGTCGGCGGCGATGGCGTCGGAGCCCTCCGCGGCGACGTGGATCCGCGAGCCGACTTTCAGGGCCGCCACCTGCTGCTGGGGAACGCTGAAATTGACGTAAACCGGCCGGACGGACTGAAGCGGTACGACTGCCGCGCCGCCCTCGAGGTACTGCCCGAGGTTGACCTGCCGGATTCCGAGGACTCCTGAAAACGGCGCCCGAATCGTCTTGCGCTCGATCGTCGCGCGGATCTCCCCGACCCGGGCCTCGGCCTGTTTCTGCTCGGCCGCGAGTCGATCGAGGTCGGCCTGCGCCGAAATGCCCTGTTCGACGAGCCCCTTCGCGCGCTTTAAATTCAGATCGGAGAGGTTGCGCGCCGCCTCGGCCGCGGCGAGCTGAGCCTGCTCCTGCTTCGTATCGAGGCGCACGAGAACGGCGCCCGCGACGGCGGTCTGTCCGGACTCGAACTGGATCCGGTCCACGATGCCGGGTAGATCGGCGCTCACGGTCACGCCATGAACGGCCGTCACGGACCCGATGGAGCTCCAGGTCGTCGGCCACTGCTCTTTTTTCGCGATGACGGTCGTCACCGACTCGGGGGGCGGCTGGAAGGAGGCGCCCTGCTTGATCCCGGCCTGGATCTGCCGCGTCTTGATGGCGGCAATGGTCGCGATGAAGATGCCCGCCGCCGCCAGCATCAGAATCATTCGTCGTTTCATCGAATCTTCTCCATTTCGTTTCCCTCGCCGGTCGTGAGACCCGCGCACTCGAAGGGGCTTCGAGACGGCCGGGTCAGGGGGCGCTCGGGAGCCTTCTAGCCTATCAACCGGAGCGTCATCGTTGTGTTACGCAAAATCCGGTGACTGGATTCAGGGCAGAAGGATTTTCCGGCGGCCGTCCCGGGCGGTTCGCCCCGCCCGGGGCCCTGAAACACGCGCCCGGCAGCGCCCGCGAAGTCCGATCCGGCGAAAACACGTGTCGGAACTTCACACCTTCTTTACGGGGAATGTTCCGATGACCGGTCCGGTTCGCGGCTTCTGACATCGAGGCGCGACGAAGAGGAGAACCATGAACCCGAGCAGACTCCTGCCCCTGGTTTTCGCCTGCACCGTCTCTGCCGTCTCCGCCGTCTCGTCCGCCCAGCCGTCCACGCCCCCGCCCGCTTCTCCGTCCGCGACCCCGCCCGCCGCCGCGCCCGCTTCGGCTCCCGACGACGTGCGAATGATCCGCCTGAAGATTTCCGCGGGCGATCTGCCGAGCGCCGAGTCGATCCTGGAGTATCACCGGTCGGAGAAGGGCGAGGACGGCGACTACCTTCTGGGGCTCGCGTGGGTCGCGCGCGGCGCCGCCCTCATGGGCGAGTGGTCGACCGCCTCAAGGTACGCGAAATCCGCCCGCGAAATCGCCGACGCGGCGCTGAAGAGGCCGGCTGACTACGACACCCATCGCGAAGCCGTCTACGCGCTCGGGACCGCCATCGAGGTGCAGGCGCAGGCGCTCGCCGCGTCCGGGAAGAAGGCCGAGGCGGTCCGCTACCTGGAAG
>JALYUA010000047.1 GCA_030854005.1 Acidobacteriota bacterium | reverse complement strand
GATCAGCGGGGAACGGCGTTTGCGGCGGGGGACGGCGCGGGGCGGACCGGGCGGAAATCCGAAGGCCGCGGTTCCTTCTTCGCGGAAAGAGACCCAGCGGGATACAGCAGAACCAGGTCTTCGGGGTGCACGAGGTGAAGCTCTTCTCGAGCCACCTTCTCGGCGGGAAACTGGTGCCGCGTCGCCGCCTCGATCGCGAGGCGAAGCTCGTCGTTCTCTCTCGCGCGCTCCACGACCTGGACGTCGAGCCGCTTGACGTCCTCGCGCGCGTTGTGGAGATCCAGCACCTTGTGGTCCCAGAGCAGCAGCATTCCCAGAACGACGGAGGAACAGGCGAGCGAGACGAAGAACGTCAGGAAAGGGCGCGGGGCGCGCGGCGGAGGAGGAGTTTCTCTCATCCGCGAAACGCCGTTTTCCCGGCGAAGACGCCGGCGGCGCCGAGCTCCTCTTCGATCACGAGGAGGCGGTTGTATTTGGCCAGTCTCTCTCCGCGGCACGCCGAGCCGGTCTTGATCAGCCCGCTGTTGACCGCCACGGCGAGGTCCGCGATCGTGTCGTCGGACGTCTCGCCCGAGCGGTGCGAGACGATCGTCCGGTACCCGTTGGTCTGCGCCATCCGGACCGCCTCGAGGGTCTCCGTGACGGTGCCGACCTGGTTCAACTTGACGAGCAGCGCGTTGGCGATCCCGTCCGCGATCCCCTCCGCGAGAATCGCCGGAGTCGTGACGAAGAGGTCGTCGCCGACCAGCAGCATCTCCTCCCCGAGCTGCTTCGTCGCGAGCGCCCACCCCTTCCGGTCTCCCTCCGCGAGGCCATCCTCGATCGAGGCGATCGGGTAGCTCGCGGCCAGATCCGCCCAGTAGGCGACCATCTGCTCCGGCGAGAATGTCTTCTTCTCCCCGGCGAGCACGTACTTCCCCTTCTGGTAGAACTCGGAGGCCGCCGGATCGAGCGCGATCACGATGTCGCGGCCCGCGCGATATCCCGCGGCTTCGATCGCGGACACGAGCAGGTCGAGGGCCTCCCGCGAGGAGCCGATATCGGGAGCGAAGCCGCCTTCGTCGCCGACCGCGGTCGACAGGCCTTTCTTCTTGAGCTTCGACTTCAGGACGTGGAAGACCTCGACTCCTGCGCGCAGAGCCTCGGAGAAGCGGTCGAAGCCGACGGGACAGACCATGAATTCCTGGGGATCGAGCCGGTTGTCGGCGTGCACACCGCCGTTGATCACGTTCATCATCGGGACGGGGAGGATCCGGGCGGAGGCTCCGCCGAGGTATCGGTACAGCGGCAGCCCCGAAGCGTCCGCGGCCGCGCGGGCCACCGCCATCGAGACGCCGAGGATGGCGTTGGCCCCGAGCCGTCCCTTGTTCGGCGTCCCGTCGAGCTCGATTAAGATCCGGTCGATCAGCGCCTGATCGCGCGCGTCGGTCCCCTGGATCTCGGCCGCGATCTCGCCGTTGACGTGGGCGACGGCCTTGAGAACTCCCTTGCCGGCGTACCGCTTCGGATCTCCGTCGCGCAGCTCGAGGGCTTCGCGCTCTCCCGTGGACGCGCCGGACGGCACCCCGGCGCGGCCCGTCGCGCCGCCGGAGAGCAGGACCTCGACTTCGACCGTCGGGTTTCCTCGCGAGTCCAGGATCTCGCGCCCCAGGACGCCCTCGATCAGAAAGCTCAAGGCCTCAACTCCTTCGTTCAGACTCCGCGGCCCGTTCAGACTCTCAGGCCTTCGAGGCCTTCGCTAGACCTTCAGGAGGTCCTGCGCCGCCTGCGCGAGCGCAGAGACATCCTGCGCGGACCTCGCTTCCACGTAGACCCGCGCCACCGGCTCGGTGCCCGATTCTCGGACCAGAATCCACGAACCGTCCGCGAAAATCAACTTCATTCCGTCGAGCAGGTTCACGGACGCGACCCGGATTCCCGCGAGACTCTCGGGCGGGGACGCGCGGCGGCCCGCGAGCGCCTGCCTCGCCTCGGCCGAGAGCGGCAGGTCGACGCGGCGCGAGACGAACGGTCCGATCTCCGCGGCCAGCTGGCGTGAGAGCTCTCCGAGAGTCCGACCGGTCGCGCCGGCCATCTCGGCGACCAGGAGGTCCGCCAGGATTCCGTCCTTCTCCGGCACGTGACCCTCGACGGTCAGCCCGGCGCTCTCCTCGCCTCCCAGGAGAATCTCTCCGGCGATCAGCTTCTCTCCGATGTACTTGAAGCCGACGGGGGTCTCGTAGAGCGGCACGCCGTACCGCGCCGCGATGGCGTCCAGGGCGTGGGTCGTCGCGACGCTTCTCGCGATGCCGCCCCGAAGCCCCTTGCGCCCGAGAAAGTCGTTGGCGAGGAGCGCCAGGATGTCGTTGGGCTGTATGTAGGCGCCGGCCTCGTCGCAGATCCCGAAACGGTCCGCGTCCCCGTCGCACGACAACCCGAGCCGCGATTGGTTCGCGACGACCGCGCGGCCGAGCCCGACCAGTTCTCGTTCTCCACACTGCGGCGACTCTCCGCCGAAGAGCGGGTCCGCCTTCCCGTTGAGGCTCTCGACCTGCGCTCCGCACCCGCGCAGGTACCCGTCGAGAAACCCGGCAGAAGTGCCGAAACGGAAGTCGAGCGAGAAACGCGGATTTCCACGCGCGACGTCGGCGCCGCGAACCTTTCGCCCCAGATCCTCAAGGTACGGCGCCACCGGATCGAACTCGGCGACGGGATCGGGCGACGGCGGCGGCATCTCGGGGATTTCCGCCAGGAACGCCTCGATCCGCGAGGTCACGGCCGGAAGCGACGGCGCCCCGTCGGAGGTGGAGAACTTGATGCCGAGGTACTGCGGAGGATTGTGGCTCGCGGTGAAGTTCACGCCTCCGGCGGCGCCGCGGCGGCGGATCTCGAACGCGAGCACCGGCGTCGGAATCGGCCGGCTGGACATCTCCGCGTGAAACCCGGCGGCCTGCAGGATTCGGGCGGCTTCGGCGGCAAACCGTCCCGCCAGGAACCGGGTGTCGTAGCCCACAAGGACCAGCCCGCCCGCGTGGCCCTCGGCCTCGAGAGTGCGGGCGATCGCCGCGCTAACGCGGCGCGCGTTGCCGAACGTGAATTCCTCGGCGAGGACCGCCCGCCAACCGGAGGTTCCGAACCGGATCGCCACCATCGATCACCTCTTGCCGCCGGACGATCGGGAAGGAGCCGGCCGGGGTCTGCGTTGCCGTGGCGGATGAGTCCCACGACGGATCCCCGTCCCGTGCCGCCGCGCCGCGGCGATGATCTCACGCCGCCGGGGCGCCGGGACCGCACGCACGCCGGGATCCGGGCGGCGATCCTCCTTCTCGCCGTCTCGGCGCTCGCGGGATCCGGGCGGTCCGCTTGGGCTTCGCGGCGCGGTCTGCGCCTGCGCGCCCCTCGGCTCGACCGCCCGCTCACCGAGAAAACGCCTGACCCTTCCCGCCCCGGAGATCCCGTCAAGGCCGCCGTGCTCGATCGCATCAACGCCGACCGCGCCCGGTTCGGAATCGTTCCCGTCGGCTGGGACGAGGGCGCCGCCCGTGTGGCCGACGCCTTTTGTTTGCGGCAGGTCCAGGAAAGAAGCCGCGGGCACTTCCTGATGGACGGACTTCCGCCTTACGCGCGCACCGCCTTCGCCGGGGTCTTCGGCCTGCACTCGGAGAACTCCGTGTCATGGGTGACTACCGCGCCGAAGTTCTCCGAGACGACGATCGCGCTCGCTCTCTCCGGGCAGGATCAGATGATGGACGAGAGGCCTCCCGCCGACGGCCATCGCGTCACGATTCTCGACCCGGAGGCGACCCACGTCGGCGTGGGATACGCGATCGCCGGCGGACGTTTTCAGATGTCGCAGGAGTTTCTGACGCGGCGCCTGGAACGCGTCACCCTCGCCGCCCTCGAATCGTCCCCGGCGGGAGTCCTGGTGTCCGGCCGGCCGGCGGCCGGCTGGCGCCTCCGGTTCGTGACGATCGCCCGGGAAGACCCGCCGGCGCCGCTGACGCGCGAGCAGGCGTCGGGACGCACGAGCTACTCGTACCCCCGGGCCGACCTCGCGTACATCCCGGAGGGAGTCCGAGGGATGCAGGTGGTGGGCATGACGACCGACGACAAGGTGCGCCTGCTTCCCGGACACCAGTTCATCTTCCCGTTCGCCCCCGACCGCCCCGGGCTCTACACTTTCGAGTTCTACGTCGCGCAGGGGGACGGCTCGCGGCCAAGGCCGGGGGGGGCGCGAGCATCTGGGTGATTGAGGGGGACGTCGAGCGTTGAGCGTTCAGCGTTGAGCGTTCGATTCAAGAGGAAAGGAACCGTGCCCGGGCTGAGATGTTCACGATTCTTGTGATCGCGCCGGACGGCGCCGCCGAGCTGAGCGAGGGAAATCCCTCCGTCGAAATCCTTCGGGCGCGCGATGCCGAGGAGGCTGTCGAGAAGCTCGGCCGCAACCGGCGGGTGGACGCCGTGCTGCTGCTCGGCGGGGAGGAGAACGCGCGGATCGCCAGGGAGATCCGTGAAGACAACCCCGCCCCTCCGCCTCTCTTCACCGTGGAGGGGGACGGCGACGCCGGGCCGGGCTCCCGGCGCCTCCCGGCGGCAGCCAGCGGACGCGTTCTCGACGCCCTGGTCGGGCAGTTGAGCGGTCCCAACGGCTAGAAAATCCCTCCGCGGCGGCGGCCGCACGGCCGTTTTCCCGCGCGCCAACCGTCGTCCGGGAGCCGCCGCCGCTCCGTCCGGACGGTCGCCCGCCGGTGCGGACAAGCCGTGTTAAGGTAACGGTTTAGGGGGTCTCCATGTCCGGTTGCGGCGGCTGCACGACGGGTAATTCCTATAATCCCGGAGGCCACTACGTCGGCATCCGGATCAACGAGCACGAGGATGGGCGCGTGGTCTTCTGCGAGACGTCCGGCGCGTCCCTGGAAAAAGGGCAGCGGGTCATCGTCGAGGGGGAGCAGGGGCTGGAATACGGCCAGGTCTCGACCCTCCACCCTCTGATCGTCAAGCAGTGCCAGCTCCGGGAAGCCCGGCGGCTGGTGCGGGTGGCCAGCGACAGCGACCTCTCCAACTACCAGGCCAAGGTCGAACGGGAGGCGCGCTTCTTCAGCGATACCCGCGAGCTGGCGTCGGAGAAGCGGCTGCCCTTGAAGCTCGTGAGGGCCGAGGAGAGCTTCGACGCCCGCAAATACACCGTTTTCTACACCTGCGAGACGCGTGTCGATTACCGGAAACTCGTCGCCGACCTCGCCCTGAAGTATCCGACGCGCATCGAAATGCGGCAGGTGGGCCCCCGGGACGAAACCAAGATGCGGGGCGGCCTCGGTCCCTGCGGGCTCACACTCTGCTGCTCCACATTTTTGAAAGGGTTTCACCCGGTGACCATCAAGATGGCGAAGAACCAGAACCTCTCGCTAAACCCTTCGAAAATATCGGGGATGTGCGGGCGGCTCATGTGCTGCCTGGCCTACGAGGACGAGGGCGGACGGCCTTCCGCCGAGGCCCTGAACGGAGCCCGGAAACCGGAGAATAATTTCCCCGAAGCCGCCGTTTAGGGGATCAACGCTGACCCGCCTTTTCAGGAGGCTCGAGAGATTACCGTGCCTAAAGGAATTCCTGCAGGGGGTGCCCCGGACGAGGCCCCCGGCAACCGCAAGCTCATTCGCCCGAACCTTTCCGAGCTCGCGGAGCGCTACCCGACCCGCACGTTCGCCCAGCGCAAGCAGACGCCTGCCGAGCAGACGAACGCCGAGAGCTACTACTACCTCAAGCAGATGGCCGCCAAGACCCCCATGGTGGTGGTCTTGACCGATGGCGAGCAGATCCACGGCTGGATCGAGTGGTACGACAAGTACTGCCTCAAGGTGAACCGGGAGCGGGGGCCTAACCTGCTCATCCCGAAGGCCTCGATCAAGTACCTCTTCAAGGAGAGCGAAGCCGAGGGTCCGAGAGGGAGCGGGAACAGATAGCTCTGTCAGCTGTCAGCTCTCAGGCAGAGGCGCCCCGCCTTCCTCCCGACTCTCTCGGTTCAGCTCAGGTCTCGCTGATTTTGCAGACGATGGGCTCGATGCATCCGCGTCTGGCTGATAGCCGGCAGCGGACGGACTGACGGCTCCTACCTCGCTCCCCGCCCGCTCAGCACCGCCGGCACCGTCTTTAAGAGGATCTTCAGGTCGAGCATCGGCGACCAGGTGTCGATGTATTTCAGATCGAGAGCCATCCACCGGTCGAAGTCCACCTCGTTGCGCCCGGAGACCTGCCAGAGACACGTCAGTCCGGGGTTCATGCTCAGGCGGCGCCGCTGCCAGGGCTCGTACTGCGAGACTTCCTCGGGCAGGGGCGGGCGGGGGCCGACCAGGCTCATGTCCCCGCGGATGACGTTCCAGAGCTGAGGGAGCTCGTCGATCGACAGGCGCCGCAGGATGCGCCCGACGAACGTGGACCGCGGATCCCGCGACATCTTGAACACCGGACCGGACATCTCGTTCAGGTGCGAGACCTCGGTCAGCCGCTGCTCCGCGCCCGCGTCCATCGTCCGGAACTTCAAGAGCGTGAAGTGCCGCCCGTTCAGGCCGCAGCGGACCTGCCGGAAGAACACGGGACCCTGCGAGGTCAGCTTGATCGCGATCACGGCCAGGACCTGGATCGGCAGCGTCAGGACGAAGAGGCACAGCGAAACGGCGAGGTCGATCGCGCGCTTGACCACGAGCTGGGTGGGGTTCGAAGGCGTCGTCGTAAACGAGAGGAGCGGAATGCCGTCGAGCTCCTCCAGGACCGGGCGCGCGAGGACGTGAGGAAAGATGTCGAGCGAGACGTGGGCGCGGACCCCGTGACGCTCCGCCACGAGGAGCGCCTCCTCGTAGGCGCCGAGCTTTCCCTTCTCGATCACGAACACGACCTCATCGACGACCTCCCGCAGGAGGACGCTCTCGAGGTCCGTGATCCGGCCCGCGCACGGCCACCGGTTGTCGCGGCGGATCTCGCCCCCGTTGTCGTCGTCGAGATAGCCCATCACCCGGAAACCCCAGTGCGGATGGGCTTCCAGGAAATCGGCCAGCTGCGCCGCTTTCTGACCGGTCCCGACCAGCAGCACGGTGCGAAAGTTGAAGCCCCGGGACCGGACCCATCGGGAGACGAGGCGCAGCGCCACCTTCTCCGTCGCGAGAAACGCGAAGTTGACCGCGGCGAAGACGACGAGGAGCCAGCGGCTCACGAACTCGAGACGCAGACCGTAGACGAGCAGCGCGAGGATCGCGGTGCCCCCGACCGCGACCTTCGTCGCCGCCCAGATCTCTTCCGCGAGGGGCAGCGTCCGGTGGCTGCGATAGAAGCCGGCGACGGAGAGCATCACCGCCCAGAAGGGAAGAATCAGGACCAGGAGGACGAGGTACCGATCGAAGGGGTGCAGCGGTTTCGGAAACAGCGATGGCGACAGGGAGGTCAGAACCACGTGACGGATCACGTAGGCCACCGGGAGAGAGAGGGCCGTCAGGGCCAGGTCTCCCGCGAGCACCCCGAGCGCGATCGCCCGCGCCTTTTGTTTCAGCATCCAGTCGTCCGTCTTCGGCGGCGGAACCGCCTGCGGAATCGGATGTTATGAAATGGGACGCCGTCCTTCAAGAACGGCTTCGTAACGGCTGGCGACATCATCCCAACGATACCGTTCTTCTGTTCGGTTTCTCGCCCGCTCTTTCCATACGGAGACGGCGGCCGGATCATCCAGCACTCCGCCGAGGAGCTCTGTGAGCGTTTCCGGCCGCCGGACGTCGAACGCAAGAGCCGCGCCGCCCGCCACCTCCTCGTTTTCCGCCGACTGGTGGTAACAAACGACCCGTCCGTACCCGAGCGCTTCGACGAGCGCGGGGTGGGTCCCCCCGACTTCGGTCGCCTGGACGTAGACCGCGGCGTTTGCGAGGAGCTCCCGATAGCCCTCCCCATAGACGGCGCCGGGAAAGAGCACCCGGGGGTCGGCGGCGGCGCGCACTCTCTCGATGTACGCGCGCGCATACGGAGCGTCGCCGACGATGACCAGGGGAACCGTCCCCGGGACCTTCCGATACGCCTCGACGACGGCGAGCGCGTTGTTCTCGGGCTCCAGCCGGGAAACGTACAGGACGTACCCCTCCGGCCGCAGCCCGAGCGCGTCGAGCGCGGACGTGCCGGAGGGCGCCGGGAGATCGCCGCCGTACGGTATGAAGACCGTCGGAAATCCATACCGCTCCCGGTAATACTCCTGGATCACCTTCGCGTCCGACACGACCGTGTCGGGAAGGATCGTCGAGAGTCGCTCCGAGATCCGATACGCCGCCTTTCCCGCGGCGCTCCATTTGCGCCGGTGGCGCTCGAGACCGTCCACGTTCAGAACGACGCGCGTCCTGCCGGAGAGCCGCGGGAGGAAGGAGGTGGCCGCGTTGATCGCGTTACAGACGAGCACCGCGTCGTAGCGTTCGAGCGCCGCATCGAGCGCGGAGAGCGCCCCGTGCACGACGGTGTCGAGGTACTTCGTCGGAATCGTCGGAAGCACCCGCACGCGCGCGCCGCGCCACGTCTCGACGCCCGAGGCGGCGTAGCGGGTTCGCGTGTAGACCGTCACCTGATGGCCTCGCGCGGCGAGACGGGCCGACAGCTCCTCGGCGAGCGTCTCGAATCCTCCGTAGCGGGCGGGGATCCCCCGGGTGCCGAGGATCGCCAGGCGCATGGAAGGAAGCTATCAGCTCTCAGCTGTCAGCTGTCAGCTGTCAGCTGTCAGCGAGAGGAATGCGGCGACCCCGCATTCTGGGAAGCGCCTGGATCTCGCGGCGCTTCGACCAGAGGCGGCCGCGGTTCTGCCAGAGCCAGCGCAACGCGGGAAGGGACGTGCGTTCCACTGTCAGACAGGCGCCGATCACCAGAAGGTCGCGGGCGAGCGTGGGCAGGAGAGTGCGGACCGCGTCGCGTCCCGACTGATTGTTGATGCGGAGGAGAAAGCGGTTCTTGACCGAATGGAGATTGACCGCCGCCGTCATCTGCCGCCGCCTCTCCGGAAGATTGCGCCGGCGGTGATAGGCCACGGCGCCCGGGACGTAGAGACACCGCCACCCGAGGTTGCGCAGGCGCCAGGCGAGGTCGGCGTCCTCGCGGTAGAGGAAAAAATCGGCGTCGAAAAATCCGGTGGAGATCCGGGCGGCCGCAAGGGCCTCGCGCCGGTACAGGCCCGCGGCGCCGCTCGCGCCGTCGATTTCCTCCTCCCGTTCATAGCGGCCCGCCGCCGGCTCGCCGGCGCCGCGGTCGAAATGGCGGCCGGAGGACGTGAACACGATCCCCGCGGAGTCGAGCACCGCCGAGGGGCGAAGGTCCGGTCCGTCACCGCGCAAGAGGCGGCCGGACGCCGAGCCGGCATCGGGCCGGTCGTCCAGGCGCGCCACGATCCGCGCGGCGAAGTCCGGCTCCAGGCGGCAGTC